>JABXKB010000289.1 GCA_013375485.1 Promethearchaeota archaeon
ACATTTATTATGACTGGTGGAACTACGGGAGTTCCTAAAGCAACAGTATTAACACATTTCAACCTAGTTTCTAATGCAATTCAATGTGTTTTATGGGTAGGTGGTGAAGACCCAGGAGTAGGTGATATTGGGGCAATTCCCCTGTATCATTCATTTGCAATGACAGCAGTTATGAATGTGGCTATAGGTCTGGGAGGATGGATGATGCTCTTTCCAAGACCACCGCCAACTGGTGAATTTTTAAAGGAAATTACACATATTGATGCTCCAAAAGGTCTCTTTTATGCGGGTGCTGAAATATTGTTCAAGAGGATAGCGGATTTTCCAGATTTAGGGAAGTTTCCGAATTTAATGGGTAGATTAAGACTTTGCATATCAGGTGCTGGACCTTTGCATGCTCCTGTACAGAAATCATTCCAAGAAAATACTCGTGGAAAAATTGTAGAAGGATATGGGCTTTCAGAAGCAAGTCCTGTCGTAAGTGCGGGGAATTTATTTGGTGAGAGTCCAATCGGAACCATTGGGATGCCATTGACTGGTACTGATTGGGGAATTTTTGATACGGACGATTTTGAGAAAGGACCGATAGCACATGGTTTATCAGGGTCAAAATTTGGAGAAGAAAATACCGGAGAAATTTGTGTTTGTGGTCCTCAAGTTATGAAAGGATATTTAAACCAACCAGAAGAAACGGTAGACACAATTAAAAAATGGGATGGACGATTATGGCTTTTAACTGGTGACATTGGATTTATGAATGATGATGGAACTATAGCTATAAGAGACCGAAAGAAACAACTAATTAAAGTTGCGGGTCATTCGGTCTTCCCAGCAGAAGTTGAATCAATGCTTATGAGCCATGAAGCAGTTTCAGAAGCTGCTGTTGCAGGTTTACCCGATCCAAAGGGCAAAGTTGGTGAAATCACAAAAGCTTGGGTTGCTTTAAGACCTGAATATAAAGGTAAAATTACTGACAAAGAATTAATAGCTTGGACAGAAAAGAATATGACAAAATGGAAATGTCCAGCCGTTATTGATTTTATTGATGAAGTTCCTAAAAATATTATGGGAAAAATTCAGAGACGCGTCTTACAAGAAGCAGATCCATTGTTCAAGAAATAACTCTTTTTTTTATCTTTTTTTTTTAATTTAAACAAAGATTCAAGATATTTAGAATAAACAATTACTAATTTCATAAACTTTTGAAATAATCATTAATTTAATTCTTTCATGGAGTTAACTGCTTCTGGACACACCTTTAAGAGCTATTTATTCTTCTGGGGCGGGCAATTATTTTCATTATTAGGCTCATCTATTATCCAATTTGTAATAGTTTGGTGGATTGCAGAAGCAACAGAAAGTCCAATTTATGTATCAATTGCTTTTTTCTTAGGTTCACTTCCTATGGTAATCATACCTCCTATTGTAGGAGTTTTTATTGATAGATGGAACAGGAAAGTTACCATTGCCATAGCAGATTCGCTTCAAGCTTTCATAACTTTTTTGATAATTTTAATGTTTCTTAATAATGTTGCAAATATCTGGCTTGTAATGACAATGAATTTTTTTCGAGGTATTTGTCAAGCGATTCATTTTCCTACTGTTAATGCTATAATCCCTATAATGATACCAAAGAAACATTTAAGTAGAATGAATGCAATTAACTATTTATTCACAGGGATTATACGTGTAATTGGACCAGTAGTAGCTGCAACTTTATTGGCTTTTTTCTTAATTGAACAAATACTTTGGGCAGATATATTTACTTTTATTATTGCGATTGTTCCATTGTTACTCATTACAATTCCCTCAATCAATGATAATTCAGAGAAAACTAAAAAGGGTTCATATTTAAAGGATTATAAAGAGGGAATTAATATTTTAAAATCTGTAAAGAGCTTCCTTATTTTGATAGTGTTTATTTCTATTATTAATCTCTTAAATATGCCCTTTACGACATTGATATCATTATTTGTTTTAATAAATCACTCAGGTGGTGCTACAGATTTTGCATTAGTAAGCGCATTGTTGCAAGCTGGTATCGTTATAGGCGCAATAATAGCTTCAACTAAGAAACATTGGAAACATAGAGAATTAATCATATTATGGTCTGTGTTTATTGGAATTGGTGGATATTTAATTACAACCTTAGCTCCAACAGGTAATTTCCTATTAATGGGTATTGGCGCATTAATTCATGCTTCAATGATCCCTATAGCAAATACAATGTTTCTTACAATATTACAAACAAAAGTTCCTCCAGAATCTCAAGGTAGAGTGTTTTCAATTGTCATTAGCATTGCAGCGGCTGTTACACCCCTCGGTATGATAATTTCTGGCCCGCTAGCAGAATTATTTGGAATTAGATTACTTTTCATAATTGTTTTACTTTTACAATTTGTAAGTATTATGGTAACTTGGTTTTTTACCAATCTTAAAAATATTATACACAGTGAATCTGAAGATGAATTAATAGAAAAACAAGAAGAAGTAAACTTAAGACCAGAACAAATTGAATTATAATCCTTTTTTATCTATTTAGATAATTTGTCAATAAATTTTAATTATTGTTTTAATTCCTTAAAAATATTCTAAAAGAATTTTAATGCAACAACTTTCTTCTCACAATGACAAAAGGAATAATTATATCAGGTGGATGGGGAACTCGTTTGCGCCCTTTAACTTGTACAATCCCTAAATCCTTGATACCAGTAGTCAATAAGCCTGTTATTGAACGACAAATCTTATTGTTAAAATCCGCGGGTATAAAAGACATTGTTTTAGCTGTGAGTGTAATGTCTGATATATTAAAAGCTTACTTTGGAGATGGAGATAAACTGGGGATAAATATCCAATATACAGATGAAAAAAAACCATTAGGAACTGCAGGTGCCATAAAGTTAGCTGAAGATTACTTAAAAGATGAAAATTTTTTTATGTTAAATGGAGATGTCATTTTAAATTTTGATTTTAAAGTAATGGTTCAAGCTCATGCAAGATATAAAGGTTTAGGAGTAATTGCTAGTAAGATAGTTCCTGATCCGTCAAGATATGGTGTTTTAATTGTTGAAGAAGAATCAAATAAAATATTAAAATTTCTTGAAAAATCCGAATACTCACCTCCAGACGTAAAAAATATTCCAATGCCCATCAATGCTGGTGTTTACATTTTAGAACCTGACATTTTTCAATATATTAAACCTAATAAGAAAGTTTCAATAGAACATGATGTTTTTCCGATTCTCGTAAGTGAAGAGAGATTGTATCATTATTCTATTCCAGGAGTTTGGAAAGATATCGGTAAACCTGAAGAATTATTAGAAGGTAATATTCAATTAATGAATGATATGTTAAAAAACCTACAAACGAAAAAAGAAAATTTAATTGATGAGAGTTTAGATGTTGAGGGTAAAGTTTTAATAAAACCTCCCGTTACTATTGGAGAAAATGTTGTTATTAGAAAAAATTGTCAAATAGGACCAAATGTAATAATTGGAGATAACGTGTATATAGGAGCAAATACAGAAATTAAAGATTCTTTGATTTATAACGAAACGTACTTTTCAGAGAATGTTAAATGTGAAAAAACAATTATAGCAGATAATTGCTTACTTCACGATGGAGTTCAATTAATCGGAAATAATCAAAATTTAGTTATTCTTTCTTCATATGTAGAAGTTTTAGATAACATAAGGTTAATTGCTCCTTTCAATAACTCACTTGCTATATGTCATCATGAAGTAGTTAGATTGGATGTATCCTAATTAAAGTGGTTATATCTCTTCACGGAGTTTTATAATTACTCCTTTCTTGTATTTGGTTTAACATAGCCTAACAAACCTTTAGATTTTTAGACATAAAACTATTTGAAAGGTACTAAGGGGGAATATTTAAAATTTTAATTTAACAAATATAATCTCAGTTTAATGGTTAATATTTATCAAGAAATAAAACTTTAAAGATCGTGAATTAGAAGAAAAAAACCTAGAAATGGATTTTAACTAAAATTAAGAGGTTTATTTTGAATTGAAAGATTACCGAATTGATGACGATTGGATATTAAATCGAATTTCGGGGCAAAGTAATAGCTTTAGTCAATGGCTTTCTAATATAATGAATTCCGTAGAAAAAACTTTAGAAGAAGTATATCCTGAAGCACTTGAAGAATTCAAAAAAGATAAAAAACTGGTATCGTTCAAAGATTTGGATAAGGATTTAAGCGAAGCACAAAAAGAATTGGATAAGTTAGGATTTTTTGGAAAACGCATTCCTAGCTTTGCTACTAAAATTCTTAGCGGGATTCAAAAACCAATTGAAAAACATATTAAAAAATATTTAAAGGATATTGAGGGTTTAGATCTTGATTTAGATTTTATAACTGGAAAGAAAAAAGATTTATCTACTGCTCTTTTTGATGTATCTAAAGAAAGGGGGATTGAATCTGAAGGTTTACTATATCTTATACGAGCTTTACCCGACCTTGAGGCATTTCTTTATAGTACTAGTGTGAGAAAATATTATCGAGATCATACGGAACATGCGCTTCGGGTGGCAGTGTTAGGAGATTTTCTTTTAGAACAAGATTTAGGACAAGGATCTCTAGAAGGCGTGATTTCTGAATTAACAGAACTAGACAAGAATTTATTAAAGGATAAATTTTGGTGGATCACGGGCTTACTTCATGATATAGGTTATCCTTTAGGAAAAATGACAACAGCAGTTAATTATTCACTTCTTAACCAATTATTAAAGTGTTATCCTACTCTTGATTTAGAATTCATCCCTTTTGAAATAAATTTAGCATGGAAAGGCGAACAAGAAGAATATCTGAAAATTATAGAAGAAGGACTTTCTAAAGAAGCTCGTGAACTAATAAGGCAAGGAGCTGGATTTAAATATCAAAGCAGTTCTGCTCAAGATACACAGACTTTCTTAAATCAGCCAAATGGACATCCTGAATTTAAATATAAGAACCCTGTAGAATTAGATCATGGTGTCATTTCTGCTCTTTCTCTTTTGAAGGGTCTTGGAAGTCCACACGAAATTAAACAAAATGATGAATATGATGGTTATATTTTAGCAGCGAGAGCAATGGCATTACATAATTTTAAAGCCCAACTTAAAGATTATGTTTTTGAAGAGCAACCTTTAGCATTTTTCTTAATGTTAATAGATGAATTGCAGGAGTGGGGGAGACCTATTCCTGTTCAAATACGTGATACATATTTTACCACTGAGTTGCAAAAAGTAACATTGTTAGATGAACTTTTACTTAGTTTAGATGAATTTTCATGGTTAATGAAGTTTAAAAACCAACAAGCTAAAGACTTAATGAAATTTAATTTTAATTTATTTTCAAATGATAAGAAAAAAACATTTGGACGGTTAAAAAGTGGAGACCTGTTTCCTGAAACTACAATTAACCTTCAAGATATAAAAATAATTAAAGAAAAAAAGGAAATGAAGGAAAACATCATAGCACAAGATACTATAATTATCTGAAGTGATTTAAAATTATGGAGAATTTAAAAGAAAATGGATTGAAGATATTTAGTGCTATATTTGAACGAAAAAGAAGCGTTGAAATAGATGAAATCGAATATCCTATAAAAAAATTCTCAAGTGGTGTAAAATATGTGGATCTTTTTGGATATCGATATATTGAACAAAATCGTAATAAAAAATCAGAGTGGGGTAAAAAGGCCAGAGAAGGTCATAAGATTATGTGGATCATTAAAGGACGACGATATATCGCACAAATCTTAGATGATAAATATAAAGAATTAAGGAAATAATCAAAAAAATTGGTTAAAATTAAAAAATAAGCATTAAAACAAGTAATTGAAGAATTGGTCACAACTTCTCAAAATCAAAAGAAATAGCAACTATTTATTGAGGAGTAATTTCTTCAATAGATTTGAATTAGGAATCTAATTCTAAAAATTGGACCCCATTTTATTTTTATTCTTTTATGTTCATCTTATAATTAGTGATGAATAGAATAGGTTTAACATAATAAGTGATATATTATGGAAGCTAAAATAAGAATAGATACAAGTTATTATGAATTTTTGGATTTGGTTCAGGATATATCCAAAAATTCTAAATCTATTCAAAATAATCTTGTGAGAACAATTTATGAAAATTATGATATACACAAGGTTAAGAATGATTTAGAT
>JABXKB010000290.1 GCA_013375485.1 Promethearchaeota archaeon
AAATCCTTTCCAGCCTTTAAGGATTCCAATACATTCAATTCCAACATCATATGCTTTAAGCATGATTCCATAGAGGACAGAATTTAATCCAGGACAATCTCCTCCTCCCGTTAAGATTCCCACTTTTTTTATTTGACTTCCCATTTCTCTTCACATGATAAATTTTGTTAGATTATAACTAAATAGTGTATAATAAAGAATTATGATGAGATAATATTTTATATTTATTCTAATTCTTTTTTCTTAATTTTTTCAAAAGTATATTTTGATTTATCTTGGGGAATTATATAACTTCCTCCTTGTGTGTCGGTTATTTTTAAGGTAAACTTAAATTTCCCATCGATTGCTTGTTTTAAATTAAACATAAGCTCATCTATTTCGCTTTTTTCCGGATCATCTTCTTCAAGACTTTTGCGATAAATTGAAACAGCATTTTCAAATCTGAATAATATACCTTGTACGTTTGTATAATAGAAATCTGCTCTCGGACCTGGTTCTACTATTAATTCAAGTTCAGGAATCTCTAATTTACCTACTGGTGAACGGTAAATTTTAGATTTGAGGTCATCGTCGTCTACTATATGTAAAGTCATAATTCCCGGTTCCATATTCGTAGTTAGAGGGATTACATCATTTTTATGAAATTTGCATGTATTACATTCAAATTTTAATATGAGCATTTTGTCTCCATCAGGAAGATCATAAATACTCTTAACAATATCGATTATACCTTCTTTACATGAAGGACATTTAAAGGAATATACTATCTTATTATTTCTTTTCTTGTCAAGCATATAATTTTTACCTAGTTTAAAATAAAGTAGTGTTAAATGATTAAATTCCATTATTTCTTAAATTCGATTTAAGAGGTTACTTATTTGGAAAAGAGTTAATTATTATAACAATTATTATTAAAAATTCTATATTATTGTTTCATATTGTAGATATATAAGTAAAATTAATAGAACTTTTATTTATTGTGCCTTTATTGGACATATTGCGTTCAATAGAATTAAGAAAAATTAGTTGAATAAATTGTCAAACAATAAAAAGATTGTAGAAATATCAATGCATTGTAGAGGGGGTCAAACTTGTATCACTGCAAGCCAGTTATTAGCCGAAATGGCATTTGAAGAAGGTTTTAAAGACACAATCGCGATCCCAATAATAGGTGCTGAAAGAAGGGGTGCTCCAATACAGGCATTCACAAAAGTTTCTAAAAGTATGCAAATTAAAACATATGACAGTGTAGTGAATCCAGATTATATATTTATGTTTGACATTTCATTATTAGACATTCCAAGGATAAAAAACTCAATAAAGGAAGGAGTAACACTAATAGTCAATAGCCCAGAACCTATAGATACAAGCGATTTCCCTAATAACATAAAGATCTTTCTTGTTGATGCAACAGGAATTTGCATTCACAAAAATTTCATGCATGCTAGTGGGCCAATTCTAAATATTCCTATGTTAGGTGCTTTTGGGAAGATAACTGGGTATTATAACCTTGAAACAATGGAAAAAGTAATTAAAAATGAATTTGGAGAAAATAGATTAGAAAAAAATATGAGCGTTGCACGAGACGCTTATGAATCTGTAAGAGAGATGTAGTTATGTCAGAATCAGAAAAATGGAAAAAAATTAATAAATCAGTAAAAGAACGTCCTAAGATTCAAGAATACAAGAATTGGAAGGAATTATCCCCCATTCCAATTTCATTACCAATTGATGGAAATATAGGAACAACTGGTGATTGGAGAACTTTTAAACCAGTTATTAAAGAAGGATGTAACAAATGCGGAATATGCTGGATGTATTGTCCAGAGGGTGTAATAAAAAGGAAGAAAGATGGTTCATTTGAAATTGATTTACGTTATTGTAAAGGTTGTGGTATCTGCGCTAAAGAATGCCCAACAAATAATATAGATATGGTAAGAGAGAGAGGGATAAAAGATGACTGAAGCTCAGGAAGATTTTGTCCAAAAAAGAGAATGTATTATTATAAAAGGAAATGTAGCAGCAGCTTATGCGGCAAAATCAGCACGAGTTCAGGTAATTAGTGCGTATCCAATAACTCCACAAACTACTGTCGTTGAAAAATTATCTGAATTTGTAGATAATGGGCTAATGCCAGGAACACAATATATAAAAATGGAGTCAGAACATAGTGTTTTTGCTGCTGTAGTTGGTGCAAGTAAAGCAGGAACTAGAACATTTACAGCAACATCCGGTCAAGGTATATTCTATGCGCATGAAATGATTCATTGGGCTGCTGGAGCTAGGTTACCTATTGTTGTTGCGATAGCATCTCGAGGACCCGCCCCACCATGGAATATTTGGGCTGATTTTACTGATGTGATAAGTCAACGGGATACTGGATGGATGAATTGTTTTTGTTCAGAGCATCAAGAAATATATGATGAAATATTAATGTCATATAAGGTTTGTGAAGATCACGATATTCTTTTACCTAAGTTTGTATCTTATGGAGGATTTATTCTTTCACATACTTCGAAACCAGTTATTCTCGAAGACCAAGATCTTGTAGATAAATTTTTACCGTCATTGCCAAGTGAGGAGGGTTGGCCACATATCTGGATGGATCCAAAAAGACCAATGATGTTTGGAAATCTTATTATGCCTTCCAGTTTTTATTATGAATTTAGATTAAAAATTCATGATGCCCTTATAAGAGCGAAAGAAAAAATTAATAGGGTTGCTAAAGAATTTGAGAAAACTTTTGGAAGAAATTATGGTAATGGATTAATTCAAGAATACAAAATAGATGATGCTGATATAGGAGTAATTATTTATGGAGATTTAGCTTTACAAATGGAACAAGCGGTAGAAGATTTGAGAGATGAGGGGTATAAAGTTGGGATGGTAAAGCTTCGTCATTTTAGACCTTTTCCAACGGAAGATGTTGTTGAAGCTGCTAAAAAGGTGAAAGTTCTTGGAGTTATAGATAGAGCTACAGCCTTTGGTTCTCAAACTGGAGGACCTATGAGTTGTGAAGTTAAAGCAGCTCTGCATGAAACAAAAGGAACTGCAACAGTTTTACCAATAATCAATGGATTGGGAGGAAGAGAAGTTACACTTGAACAACAAAAAGATCAATTATTAAAGTTAGTGAAATATAACGAAACTGGAGAACTTCCAAAAGATATGATTCATGGAACTCTCTGGGATGGATTATTGGAGGTAGAATAAAATAATGGTAAAATTAAAAGAAGCTTTAGAATCGTGTCAAGAAGAATATTTCCTTCCCGGAAATTCTTGTTGTGCGGGATGTGGGCTAGAAATCGCCCTTAGATGGGCAATAAAGGCGTTAGGACCTAACACAGCTCTTGTAACGCCCGCTTCTTGCTTAAATGTTGTAGTAGGATTATGGCCTAAAACAGCACCAAATTTTCCATTTACAAATATGGCTTTTGCAGCAGGTGCAGCGGGTGCGACAGGTATGTCTGCTGCTTTCAAAGCGAAAGCATATAGATTTCCTGGTAAGGTTTGGGACGAAATGACTACGATTACCTTCGCAGGAGATGGTGGTACTGCAGATATTGGAATTCAGGGTTTAAGTGGAGCAGCAGAAAGAAATTCTGACCAAATTTATGTATGTTACGACAATGAAGCATATATGAACACAGGTATTCAAAGATCTTCAAGCACGCCACATGGCGCATGGACAAGCACAACCACAAAGGGAAAAGATCGTTTCAAGAAGAATCTTCCCGCAATTATGACAGCTCATGATATGCCTTATGTAGCTACTTGTTCTATTAGTGAACCGCTTGATTTATATGATAAATTTAAAAAAGCTAAATCGATTAAAGGCTGTAGATATATCCATATTATGGCTCCTTGTTGTACTGGATGGGGATTTAACTCTGCAGATACAATAGAAATCTCTCGATTAGCTGTAAAAACAGGTTCATGGATTTTATATGAAGTGGAAAATGGTATAATGACGTTATCAAAAGCAAGTAGACCTCTATTAGATCCCTCTAAGAGAACTTCATTGATAGATTATCTTTCTAAACAAAAAAGATTCGCTAATATTTCAGAAAAAGATTTAATTGAACTCCAAGAATATTTAGATCATACTTGGAAACGTATAGAAGCTGATTTAAGTTGCCAAGAACAATATCCAAAATAATCTTTATATTTTTACTTATTACAGTTTTTAATTTTTGTTTTAAATTACAGTAGATTTCAAATGGGATTCTTAATAAAACTGGCAGGAAAAGAACTAAAAGAGATTGTTTTCTATTTAAAGATTGCTGTTGAGAATATAATTGAAGGCAAGATTATTGCTTTCCCTACAGATTCTGTTTATGGAATTGGAGGGGATCCTCAAAATCTTGAAGTAATAAACAGAATATATAACATTAAATTTCGTGATAGATCAAAAGGATTATTATTATTACTTTCAGATTATGAAGAAGCTACTAAGATTGCTGAATTCAATGAGACTGCGAGAAAATTGGCAAATCAATATTGGCCAGGACAATTAACTCTAATACTAAAGAGAAAAGAACAGTGTCTTATCCCCCCAGAAGTCTCTGCTTTTCAAAATACAATAGGTATAAGAGTTCCTGAAAATGAAATAATACAAACCATTTTAACTCTTTTAAAGTCAGAAGGACATTTTGGAGGGATAATAGGTACTTCAGCTAATTATTCTGGAGAACTTCCCTCTATTAGTGGTGAGGAAGTAGCAAAAAAAATATTAAGTCCTATAGATTTGATTATTGATAGTGGAAAATCAAAATCAAAACTCCCAACAACTATAGTTGATTGTACATCTAAAATGATAAAATTTTTGCGAATAGGGGAGATAACTGATGAAGAAATATTGGAATTTTTATCAAAATGAAAAGAGTGATTTAAATGAAGAATTTTAATTTTTTAGTCTCAACTCCTAGATACTATGAAAAAGAAGCAAAAGCAGAATTATGGTTCACTTTATTAATGTGTGGTGATACATATCCCATTATTTCAGGTATTCCATTTCCAGGATTAATTACTGCTTTAACTAACTTGGATAAAAAAAAAGTTATATCTAATATAAAGAAAATCTTGAAAAAAAATCCTAATTTCTTCCAATTTATTTTAAAAATAATTCCTATTAATTATATATGTGAAACTGATACTAAAATTATAAATTACATAATACAAGAAAACATTGAAAATTATATTGAGGGAGAAGAAACTTTTAGGATTACTTTGAAACGTAGACATCATGAAAAAATAGAAAGAACCAATTTTATTGAAACAATTGCTAAAGATATTGAAAATAAAGTTAATCTTGATAATCCAGATAAAATTATTCGAATTGAAATTTTGGGTAATATCTGTGGAATCTCATTTTTAGAGAAAAATGACATAATTAAAGTTAAAAAATAAATTTTGACTAATACACTATTTTTGTTTTTCCACATTCAAGAGAGCCATTCTTTCGCAGATTAAATCAAATAGTGCTGAAAATAAAGAGGGTAAATTAGATTCTGATTTTTTCATTTCATATCCATATGATCTTAAAACAGAATTAATTTGATTATCGTTTATTCTAAAAAATTCTTTAATTGAATTAAACTTAGTAATTGAATGATTATTTATTGTTAATTCCGTTTCTACAGCATTTAAAGTTGTTAATAATTCATCACATATACTATTTATATTCTCAAAAGGAGAAATGATACAAAACGTAAGTTTATTATGTATTAATTGGGAATAATCAATTCCAAAGGCTTCAATACTCTTACTTATTTGTCGATTAGTGGCTAAATACAGCAGCAATTCGATATTTTTTTTATTCGAAATATTAATATTTTGTTTAAATGCCTTTAGTAAATAGTAACATGCTGTAAATATATGATCTTGATTTAATATGTACTTATCTTTAATAAATTGAATCACTGAATTTTCATTATTATTTTGGATTTCATCAATAATACTAAAAAATTGGTTTAAAGCATCTGCTTCATTATTTATATCATAAAGATCCAAGAACTTACCTAAGTTTATTTTAATTTGATTGATTCCTACAAAATATTTCAAATTTATCTCATTGATATTAAAACCTTTAATAATCAAACAGGTAAACTCCACGTTAAGAATTCTGGCATAAAATTAAATTGTATTCTAATAAAAATTGAAAAGCA
>JABXKB010000023.1 GCA_013375485.1 Promethearchaeota archaeon
ACACTCACAGAATTAATAAAAATCACGAAGGGAAAGATAAAACTGCTAACAGATATTAAAGTATGGGGATTCACTCAGGATTTAGTAAATATCTTAAGAAAGAATGATCTTATTGAAAGTTCAATAGTTAGTTGTTTTGAAATCATAGAACTGTTAAAAATTAAAGAAGTTGAACCAACACTAAGAATAGGGTATTCCATTCCTAGACTCTTAACTAATCTTAGAAGGGTTAAGCGATATATTCAAAGAGCAATAGATAATGAATTCTATGCCATTCATCCTTATCATCAGGTGGTTAATAGAGATTTTGTAGAATTTGCTCATAATAATGGTTTAAAAGTTAATGTATGGACAGTTAATGAAGAGGACTTAATGAGAAAATTAATTGATTTATGTGTTGATGGAATTATCACCGATGATATTTCTTTATTAAATAAATTATTGGGAAGATCTTATTAATAAAATATTTTAGCCCAGTCTTATTATTCTAATTAAAATATTCATCTATTTTTAGTGGATTTTTTTATGCCAATAATTAAACAAAACCAAAAAATTGATTTTAATAAATTACTTTTTCCCAAGTCCATTGGAATTATTGGAGTGAGTCATGATCCCGGTAGTGGAGGTTTTTTTCTTCGATGTATGAAAAATCGATTTAAGGGGCCTATTTATTTATTTAACCCACGATTAACGGGTCAAAACTTATATGGTTTTAAAATTTATAGTTCTATTTTAGAGATATCTGAGCCGATTGATTACGTGATTTTAGCGGTTCCCGCTCGGCTATGCGCTAAACTAATGAAGGAAATTGGTCAAAATGGAGTACCTTTTGTGACAGTATTTGCTTCAGGTTTCCGTGAAGTAGGAAATGAAGACTTAGAAAAAGAGATTTTAGAAATAGCCAAAAAATATAATATTAGAATTATTGGACCAAATTGTATTGGAATTTACAATCCTAGGGCAGGATTGTATTTTGCTTTTGAGCAATCTAAAAAAGCGGGGAATTTTAGCGGAGTTTTTCAGTCAGGCGGGATTGCTCAAAATTTATCTCATTTAGCAGTCTCTTACGGATTATATATCTCAAAATTTATATCAATTGGGAACGCTTTAGATTTATCTCCCGCAGATTTTTTAGAATATTTCCTGGATGATGAGTATACAAAAATCATCGGATTATATATTGAAAACTTAAGAACCATTGAAGAAGGAAGACAATTTATGAAAACGATCAAAGAGTGTAATTTAAGTAGAAAACCAGTGATACTTTGGAGAGCAGGATATGGAGAAGCAACGAAAAAAGCAATCCTATCTCATACAGGCGGTCTAGCTGGGAATAATGAAATTTGGAAAGCAGTTGGAAAACAAACAGGCAGTTGTATAGTTAGCAATTCAAATGAACTTATTGCATTAGCTTCAGCTTTCAATTTAACTCATTTACCGGAAACTCGCGATGTAGGTATCATTGGAATTGGGGGTGGTTCAACTATCGAGGCTATTGATATACTTGAAAACTACAACTTAAAAATACCCGGTTTAACAGAGAAATCTGTTATAAAAATGAAGAGGTTTTTACCAGATGTAAATACAAATGTGACAAACCCTCTTGATCTAGGTGGTGCGGGTATACAACCTAATATCTATTATCGTACTATCCTTGCTTTAGATAAAGATCCGAATATTTCATCAATAGTATTTATTAAAGATCCTGAGAGATTTGGTGGATTTCAAGAGTTATTGGAAGAAATGGGCTATAAAGATATGGATCTTAATAAAGAGTTTATAAGGTATATATCTAAAGCAAAAAGAATCTGTACAAAACCAATGTATTGTGTTATGCTTAAAATAAATGAGGGTTTTGAAGAATATAAGAGTCGTTATAAGTTCAAATTAAAACTTCTAAATCGTAATGTTCCAGTATTCGAAAGTCTAGAGTTAACTGGGACTGTTTTAGATAAAATAAATTCTTATAGAGAATTCTTACAAAAGCATGGAAAATATCCTAAGAATTTGCATTAATAAATTTTAGGTTGTTCAGAAGGGTTTCCAAGCATTTCTGATAATTGTTGCTGGAAATTATCAAAATGTCCAGGTAAAGTTTTTTGAACAAAAAAAGCTTCAGCTGCTTTCAAATTGATATTTTTCCCTATAGCAGAGGCAATGGATCGAAGTAATCTATTTGCGTACTTATTAAGTTTTTTTAACTCATCTGGAGATACATTTGCAGGATCTATATTAGGTGCAAATAATTGAGCCAATAGTTCAAGTGTTGCCTCAAATTTTAACGCGGCATTAACTTTTTTTTCAAGAGTTGTTGTTATGTCTACAAAATAATTAGGTTGATGCCCAAGTTGCCCCATTAACCACACCTCAGAGCATTTATATGGTTCAATGCCTTCTTTTAGCTGATCAGGATATAAAAGAGGAAATGCTGAGAAAGCTGCTGCTTCTGCGGCCATTCTCCCAACAATAACATGATCAGGATGGACTTCATAATTTACCCATGGATCAAATGTTATAACCCTATCTGCTTTTATTTTTCTTACATAGAAGATAAGTTTTTCTCTAAGGTCTGGTCCAGATATAAATCCAGCATCGGGGTAATCTAAAACAATTGTTTCCTCTACCCCTATTATGAGGTTAGCAGCCATTAATTCTTTCAAGCGCATTTCAGCAACTTTTTCTTTTGTTAAATCCCTCCTTAAAGTGCCTACTTCTCCCTTTGTGCAACATAAAGCAAAAATAGAATGCCCTTCTTCTGCCCATCTAGCTAATGTTCCTGAACAATAGATTGTTAAATCGTCTGGATGAGCGAAAATCGCTAATATATTCATAAAAATCAATATGCTTTCATTTAATTTATAATATTGGAAAATGGGAATAAAATTAGAAAAGAATTAGTAAATTAAATTTTGGAATTATTCAGTTTCTCCATACTTTGCTTTCCAAATTGGGTCGTTGATCTGTAAAACTCTTCTTTGCACCTTCCCGACCATTGATTTAGGAATTTCATCAATAATTTCAATTTGTTTTGGACACTTATAATGAGTTATATTATCTTTACACCAAGTAATTAACTCATCAGAATTAATTTTTCCTTTTAACTCATCTTTTAACTGAATCCATGCTTTAACCATTTCACCAGTTTCAGGATCAGGTAGACCCGCAACAGCAATTTCCAGAACATCAGGATGAGTTCCTAATAATTCTTCAACCTCCTTCGGAAATACTGAATAACCCTTGTATTTGATCATTTGTTTCTTTCTATCACGAATAACTATTTGTCCCATTTCATCCATATACCCAATATCTCCTGTTAAGCACCAAATACGACCATCCCACTCTCGGAGGGTTTCAGCAGTGGCTTCAGGGTTATTTAAATATCCCTTCATTACTTGAGGGCCACATACACATATCTCTCCCGTGTAATCTATTCCAAATCCTTCTAATGGTCCTTTACTAAAATCTTCACCATCAAAAATAGCCCAATCTACTCCAGGATATGGCAGTCCGATTGTCCCAGGCGTATCGGTGCCGTCAAAAGGTCCAGCACTCACTGCTGTTGTACACTCTGTAAGACCATATGCTTCAACGAGTCTACCTCCACTAATTGCTTCAAATGCTTCCTTTACGGGTTTATGAAGAGGACCAGCACCACTAACACATAAACGAAACATATTTTCAAGTCTAGGTTCGGGGTTTTCCTTTAAATAACGAGTTAAACCTATATAGAGGGTCTCAACTCCAGGTAAAATTACCCCTTTTTCTGGACCAACTTCTAGTATTGTGTCAATAACTTCTTTTAAAGAAGAAGGGGGTCTTGGAAAAAGTATATTATAATCTCCGCCTTCTATTACTACATTCTGGACAATTGTCATACCAAAAGCATGAAACATTGGAAGGATACCAATACAGGCCATTGGATGACTGGCATCTGGCATCCAAAGCACATTCTGGATGGCATTTGTGACACAATTATAATGTGTAATAACCGCAGGCTTTGGAACACCTGTTGTGCCACCTGTCATTAAGTAGACAGCTGTATCATTTACGGGATCTATTTCAACTTCTGGGATATCTACTTCACCACGTTTTTGGCAAACATCTAAGAAATTTATAGCACCCGGAACTTCTCCAGTTGGAATAATCCCATCAGCAATTAATTGTTCTTTTATAGCAGGGGGTATTGCTGCTAAATCAACAATACAAGTCGAGATAATAAAATCAAATTTATGTTTATCTTGTATTGGTTTTATCAGACCGAACATCGCGTCCATAGTTATCAAAAATCGCGCCTTGACCTGCTTCAGCACATTTAAAATCTCTAAAGGTTTGTAAGTAGGATTAATAGGCGTTACAATTGCGCCTAACTTTACAATAGCGAAATATGCAATTGTAAACTGAAAACTATTCGGAAGTAAAATAGCTCCAACATCACCCTTTTTAATTCCTTGTCTTGATAAAGAGGTAGCAAGGGAATCAGTATATTTCCGTAAAACTCTATAATTCATGAAGGTCTTAGAAAACCAAATTGCTTTGTTTTTCCCGTTTTCGTCAGTTTTTTGATCAAACCAATCTCCTAGACTAATTACAGGAAATTCAGGGTGTTTTGGAACTCCGTCTTGATATTTTTTGAACCAAGGTTTACTATCATCAACATACCATTTAAGTACATTCATAATAAATCAGCTTATCTTTTTTTTTACAGAATAACCTCCATTTAAAATAATTTGCTAAAATTATTAATAAATGTTTGTGAATATCTACAAATCTAGAAGGAGCAGTTTTAATTATCTTATGGTTTGTTCAAGTTTTAAAAATTGACTTTTCCAATCTTCTTTTTTCTTCGATAAGATAAAGTCGTCAGGCTTCATTTTTAATGCATTATCTATACATTTAAGACCCTCCTCAAACCGTCCTAGCTCACAAAGGATTTCTCCTTTATTAATTAACGCATCAACATTATTGTATCTAACCTTTTTGGAGATATTTAAATATTCTGCTGCTCTGTGTGTTTTATTTTTTTGAAGCAACGTTTTACTTTTATTTTTCCATATTGTAGAATACTGGTTTGTTATTTTTAGAGCGGTTTCAAAGCAATTTAATGCTTCTTCAAATTTTGCGAGTTTAGCAAAAGCTTTCCCTTTATTATTACAAGCATTAATATCCATTGGTTTATAATCCAAAATTTTATTAAAACAATTAATTGACTCCTCAATTTTATTTAATTCTATAAGAGTTAATCCTTTATTATTCCACGCTTGGGTATATTTTGGTTTTAACTCGAGTGCTTTATCAAAACAATCTATTGCCTCTTCAAATTTTTCA
This sequence comes from Promethearchaeota archaeon, assembly GCA_013375485.1. GTDB lineage: Archaea > Asgardarchaeota > Lokiarchaeia > Sigyniarchaeales > SOKP01 > Loki-b32. The sequence continues at coordinate 5,326 of JABXKB010000023.1, forward strand.
AGCTCACAAAGAGCGATACCTTTATAGTTCCAAACATTAACATAATGAGGATATAATCTTAAAGCTTTATCAAAATACTGTAAAGCTTCAAAAAACTGTTTTTTTAAACAAAGTTCTTTTCCTCTTTTAGAAAAAACACGAGCCTTGAAAGAAGGCATCTTAAGATTTAAGATGTAAATTCTATTTTCGCCTTTATTGCTTTATTTTTCTAATCTGATTTGATGGTTAATATATATTAATTCTTAATATTTAAACTTTACATCAATGTTAAAAGTTCGCTAAATCTAATCTTTTACCCTTGGAAATTCATGTTCTGGAGAGGTTTAAAAAGATAACTCAACTTTTAAGCAGGTTTCTTAATATTTATCTTTTACATCAATTGGCCGACCAGGACTACCTTGGTAATAAACTTTTCCAGGCTTACCTCTCCAATTTTTATGTAAAACTGTATTTGGGTATATCACATTATCCTCTGTACTTAAAGCGCCACAACCCATTATTGTTCCAGGATAGAAAGTATTATTCTTACCAATTTTTATTTCTATCATTGTTATTTTTCCAAAGATAGTATTTACAGCATGGCTAGAAAGGCCGCTAGTAGGATAGAAAAATGCATTATCTTCAATATCAGTGAATTCTAAACCCACATAGGAATCGTTATAAATAACATTCTTACCAATTTTGTTATGACTAATTTTCCGAAGGGTCCGATTAATAAGCCAAGGAAATGGAGATTTTGAGGTTAGCCACACAGGGAATTTTATAATAAATCCTCGTTTGTGGTAGTATTTCATTATTTGACCTTCCTTACTATTCACATTATCAAGAACACGCCTAAATACTCCTTGTATTTGAGGAGATTTTTTGTTCCATTTACGAGCCCATAAAGCCGTAAATTCGATTAAAACGATTAGATAAATATAGTAAAGGATCAGAAAAACAACAGGCAAAGTAAATATATGAATAATAGGAGGGATGGAAAATAAAATTATAAATCCATATTCGAATAATAAGAAAAGACCTAAACAGACGTAAAGAGGTACTAAAAAACTAACGAAATTTATTTTGAAGAAATCTAATGCAGGAAGCTCTACTGTTTTTTCTAACCTTTCTTCAAAACTTAAATTGTCCATATTCTTTTGTGAATTTGCTTCCATAATAATATATTTGAAAATTTTCTATAAAAAAGTACTTATAGAATTTTCAATTTTAAATCTAAGATTTAGTATTTATAAAAAAAAATCTAAAATTTTTAAGTTAATAATTAATTTCGATTTTCAAATTAGGAAAAAAATTAGGTAAGTACTTACTAAAATTAACTTATTTTAGAATAAATAATAATAAGGATAACTTAGTATAGGAATAACAATGGCATCTCAGAGCAATTTAAATAATAGAAAAATCTTCAAATATGCTAATTTAACACCATTATGGATTGCTGTTTTTATCGATATTATTGGATTTTCTATGATATTACCCATGGCACCTTTTATTGCTCAAGAATTCAATATAGCTATATTTATTATGGGCATTGTTCTTTCTGTAAATGCGATGTTTTCATTCATTTTCGGCCCAATTTTAGGAAAGTTGAGTGATAAATTTGGAAGGAAACCATTACTTTTAATTTCACAAGCAGGGACGTTTGTTGGCTTTATTATGCTTGCGTTTTCTAATTCCATCTGGATTTTAATAATATCTCGTATTGTGGATGGTGTATTTGGTGGTAACTTTCCTATTGCTAAGGCTATCGTTGGTGATGAAGTTCCTCCAAAAGATAGGGGAATTCAAATGGCTAATATAGGTGTAGCACACGTTTTAGCTTCTCTTATCGGTCCAGGACTAGGAGGAATACTTTTTAGTATTGGTGGTATATTACTACCAGGATTATTTGCAGCAGGGCTTTCTTTATTCACAATGATAATTACTATTTTCATTCTAAATGAAACTTGGCCAAAGGAAAAACGTGAATTAAATCATGAATTAAAGAAAACTATTGTTATCGACATCAGAAAAAATAAAAATGCTATGTGGTATTTGACATTATGGGGTTTTCATACAGCCTCATTTATGATTGCGATGTCAGCACTTTCTTTCTTCGCACAAATTGTTTTTGGGGTAAATGCATTTGAGATTGGAATTCTTTTGATGATAACAGGTATTTTTCGAGCCCTTGTAAGATTTACACTCTTCAAACCAACTATAATGAGACTTGGTGAAAATAATGCAATTAAACTAGGTCTAGGATTTTTCTTAGTAGCATTCTTAATTATTGGTTTCTCAATCAATTTATTAATGTTTTTTATATTAACAATGGTTATTAGTTTTGCGGCTTCATTAACAAGAGGTCCATTGAATAGCAAGATTAGTCAATCTGTATCTCCGATGGAACAGGGTAAAATAAATGGTTATTCCTCGGGATTAGATAGTTTTGCACAGATTATAGGACCTTTAACTAGTACCTTTATGTTACAGTTTTACGCGCCATATTTCTTAAGTTTTCTTATTAGCTCTGTTGCATTAGTCCCATTCTTAATGGGATTTAAAACTATTCAATTAAAGAAATATCAAATGCCACAAGTAATTCAAAAAAAATCGCTTCCAGAATAATTAAACTAGAGCTTGTTTAGTCTTTTAAAAAATTTATTAATAATTGATTCACTTCAGAAGCTCTTGTTTTTGGCGATTCATGACCTGCTTTTTCTATAACTCTAAAAATACTTTTAGGAATCCTTTTATGCATTTCTTCTATAGCATTTTTTGTGCATATTTTATCATTTGAAGCTGCTAATAGTAAAGTAGGATTTTTTATTTTATATAATCTCTCTAATGTATTAAATCCCTTTAGTGCCTCTATTTGAAGCTCAATATCAAGAGGAGTTGGCATTAGTATCGTACTTTCTTTTATTTCATCCTCAGCTGACCATATACCAAAATATTTTTTCTTAGGATTTGCTTTAAGTTCCTTTCGATATTTATGATAGAACCAAATATGAGCATTATCCCAAAATGCTTTTTCTGGATTATTTTTGATAAGTTCTAATTGCTCTAATCTATTCTTTTTCAATATTTCCAGTGCCTCATTATTTGGTGCACCACTAACAGTATTTACTAATACTAATTTATTAGCGTATTCAGGATATTGTAAAATAAATTGCTGAGCAATAATTCCTCCCATAGATGTACCCAAAATATGAGTTTTCTTTATTTCTAAAAAATCTAACAAGCTTCGGATATCATCAGCCAGAGTTTGCATAGTATATGGTTGATTTACTCTTTCAGATTTTCCAGCACCTCGATTGTCAAAAGTTATTACTCTAAAAATCTTAGATAGTGTAGGAATTTGACATTTAAAACCTTCTTTTCTTGAACCAAATCCATGAATTAAAATTATGGGATGTCCTTTACCGTGGATTTCATAACAAATCTTAATCCCATTTATATTTGCATAAAATTCAGTCATAGTTTATAGATATTAATTTTCTAGGAATCCTAAAATTAATTTATTAACCTCAGGTGCTTTTTCTAAACTAGATCCATGCCCTACATCTTCAAGCACTATCAATTTACTGTTTGGTACTTTTTCATGTATTAATTCACTTTTAAATTTAGGCAAAGTTTTATCATTTGAAGCCGTTAAAATTAATGTTTTATTTTTTATTGTGGAAAGCTTCTCAACAACGTTAAAATGTAATAGTGCATTTGTTTGATTTTTGCTATCTTGAGGGGTAGAGGGGGCATTTGAAAATTCTTTAATCAAATCCTCATTAGAGAATAAACCATGTATTTTCTTTTTAGGGTTTGTTTTTAATTCCTTCCTAAAATTCCTTGAAAATCCACCAACTCCATAATCCCAGTAAGCTTGTTCAAAATATTTCAAAATTGCTTCATATTTAGCAATTTTGCTTTGCTTATACATTTCAATTCCACTAGGATTACTTGGGAAATCAGGAGTTGTGTTTATTAGAATTAATTTATCAACTTTTTCATTATAATTAATCGTGAATGTTTGTGCAATCATTCCACCTAAAGATAATCCAATTATATGAGCCTTATCAATATTTAGATGTTCCATCAGAGAATTTATATCGTCCGCAAACATTTCCATTAAATATGGTTCGTCAGGGCGATCTGACTTTCCTGCACCTCTATTATCCATTATTATTACTTTAAATTTTTCTGATAATGGACCAAGTTGAGCTAATTTCCATTCATCTTTAGTACTTCCAAATCCATGAATGAGAACAACTGGTTTTCCTTCTCCATAAATTTCATAGCAAATTTTAATTCCATTAACTTCAGCAAACAATTCTGTCATAGTTATACCATGATTAATCTTTTAGAAATTCTATAATTTTTTCATTAACTTCGGGGGCTTTTTCCTGAGGAGATTCATGACTTGCACCTTCTATCACTACAAACTTGCTGTTGGGTATTCCTTCATGGAGCTTAAAATTTACGGCTTTTGGCATTTGTCTGTCTTTATCAGCACATATTACTAATGTTTCTGCTTTAATTAAATGTAATTTTTCAGTGACATTATGATTTCCAAGAGCATTCGCTTGATTGGTAATATCTTGAGGAGTCGCAGGATTAATAATGCTATCTTTTATTAGATCTTCAGCAGAAAATAAACCATGAAATTTCTTCTTTAGATCTTCCTTCATTAATTTTATAAATGGACGGGAATAACCCATTTTAGAAGTTTCAAAAAATGCTTGTTCGGGATCTTTTAACCTTGATTCATACCGAGCAATTTGGGCGTTCTTATAAACTTCTAAACCAGATTTATCAGCTGGCCAAGCATCAATGGTATTGATGAGAATCAATTTATTTACACTACTTGGAAAATTTATTGCGAAATGTTGAGCCATCATACCTCCAGTAGACCATCCTATAATGTGAGCTTTCTCAATTTTTAAGAAATCTAATAAACCTTTAACATCTTCAGCAAAAATTTCCATTGTGTATGGTTCATTTGGGCGATCTGATTTGCCAGCACCCCTATTATCAAGTCGAATCACTTTAAAATGTTCTGATAATGGCCCAAATTGACCTATCCATTGCTCTTTTTTTACTCCAAATCCATGGATTAAGACAACTGGATCACCGTCTCCTTGAACTTCATAACAAATTTTTATACCATTTACATCGGCAAATAATTCAGTCATAACTATTAAAAAATCGGGATAAAGATAAGTTTAATCCTTTAAAAAGGCTATTAGAGAACTATTCACTTCCGGAGCATTTTCTAATGGAAAATAATGCCCTCCATCAAATATAATTAGTTTACTTCTTCGTAGCTTATTATTTAATTCTATACTTACGCTTTTTGGAGATATTCTATCCTTTTCTGCAGCAAGTACTAAAACTTCATTTGATATTTCATGGATTTTATCAATTGTATTTAATCCTGCGATAGCATTGATTCTATTTTCAATATCATAAGGTTGGGAAGAATCTTTAAAAACTAAATCCATTAAATCACTTGTAGTGAATATTCCATGAAATGTTTCATCTGGTTTCTCAACTAATTGTTTATAAAATTTTCGGGAAAACCTTTGTTTCATTTTTGTGAAAAAAGCATTTTCAGGATTCTTTTGTTTCTCTTTATGGAAGATTAATTGGCTCCTCTTAAACATTTCAAGTCCAGACTTATCTACAGGAAGTTTTGTAAGAGCTGCGATGAGTACGAGTTTATTTACTCGCATAGGATACCGTATTACTAAATATTGGGCGATCATTGCGCCAGTTGCCCATCCAATTACATGGGTTTTTTGAATACTCAATCCATCCAGAAGACATTTGACATCATCAGCAAGAGTTTCTAATTTATAGGGCTCTTTTGGGTGATCTGATTTTCCAGATCCCCTATTATCTAAAGATATCACTTTAAAATGATTCGCTAATTCCGATATTTGTGCAACCCAAAATTCTTTATGCAAACCAAAACCATGAATTAGAACAACTGGATATCCCTCTCCATGGATATCATAGCAAATTCTAATTCCATCTCCTTCAACAAATAAATCAGCCATATCTATTAAAAAATCGTAATAAAAATAAGTATTATCATAAACTAATTTTAAGAATTATAATTTCTTTAATTAAATACTTTTAATATATAGAATTTAGGGAAAGCCTATGATAGAAAAAAAAGTGCTAATTCTAAGTACTACTGGAAGCGATCTTCATGGGATCCATTATGTGGAAAGCAAAAAATCAAAAAGCACATCAATTCTAATAATGTGTCATGGCTTTACAGGGGATAAATACGAACATGGCCATTTTCCTGCATTAGCTAAAACTTGTAATAAAGAGGGGATCGATGGGCTTATTTTTGATTTTACAGGTTCTGGAGAAAATGAGAGAGTTCCTATAACATTATTCAAACAAATTGAAGATTTAGAATCTGTATATAAATGGGTACAAAATGAAGGTTATGGAAACATTGCTGTATTGGGATTATCATTTGGAGGTCTTACAGCATTAGGAGCTAATTTACCTGGAATTAAAACTTATGTTTTTTGGGCACCAGTATTATTTCTTCATACTACTGATGATCAAGCCGACTGGTTCAAGGATTTAGACAAAGGTCCTGTAGAAATTCCATCAACTATAGAGGGAAGACCTGTGATCATCGATATGAATTATGTGACAGATTTTGCAAAGCTACGAGTAAAATCTCATTTAAAGAAGTTGGATAAAACGGTTTTAATTGTAGTTGGAACTTCAGATGAAAAAACACCTTACGAATTAACAAGAAAAGCTTTCCAATTTTTACCAATTAATAATGAAAACAAACTTGTTGCAGTAGAAAATGCTCCTCATGGCTTCGAAGGGGAACATCTAAAAGAATTTATAAAACATACAATTGATTGGTTGAAATTCCATTTAGGTTGAAACTAATTAATAATATTTTGCTATTATTGGTTTTTGATGTTATTAGATTTAGCCATATTAAACCAAAATTTAAGTTAAAAAACAAACTCTAAAGGAAACCCATAACCCCCCCTAATAACTAACAATGCAAATTGGAAATCCACAAAATTTACAATTTCCATCAGTATCTAGGTATAACTCTTTAATACCCATAATTTTCCTTTTTATAACTAAATTCGAACATTTTGGACAATAAGTATTATCATAATCGGTAGTAGGTAAATTTCCTAGATATATATATCTTAACCCAACATCTTTTGCGATATTATGAGCATTATACATAACTTCTAAAGGTGTTGGCTCTTTTAATCCATATTCTACTGATTTATAATGAGGAAAGAACCGGCTTATATGATATGGTGTTAATTCACCTAATTCATTAAAAATCCTTTTAGAAAGTTCCCTGATGATTTCTTCCTCAGAATTAAATCCATGAATTAATAATGTTGTAATCTCTACATGCACTCCTAAATCTTTTGCTAGCTTGGCATTTCTCCAAACCTTTTCTACGTCCGTTCCACAATATTTCTCAACCATATATGAATCTCCTTTTATATCTATGTTCATTGCATTAAGACCAGCATCCACTAAATCTCTTAAAACTTCTTCTGTCATATAGCCATTTGTAACATATGTATTGTATAAGCCCTTCTCTTTTGCTAGTTTAAAAACTTCTAATGAATATTCAAACAATAATGTAGGTTCATTAAAAGAAATTGAGGTTCCATCACATTTTCTGTTTAAAGCGATCTTAATAAGTTTTTTAGGAGAAATTAATTCATCAGATGTAGCGAATTGATAAGTTTTTAAAGGATTTATTTTTGAAAGATGATAGTTTTGACACCAAAAGCATGCAAAATTACAACCATAAGTCCCTAATGTTATTGCAGTACTTCCAGGATGAAAATGATATAGTGGTTTCTTTTCTATAGGGTTAAATGATAAAGCAGGTATTAATCCATAAACAACAGAATATATTTCTCCCCCTTTGTTAATTCGTGATTGGCAAAATCCAGATTTTCCTTTTGAAATTTTACATTTCCTCTCACAAGTGAGACATTGTGAGAAATTATCATCAATTTTTCGCTGGTATTTAGCTCTTATTATGAAATCTGAATTCATATGGACTCATCATTAATTTTGGCAATATCTTTTATGATTTTATTATTTTGAATTATGCTATGAAGTAGTTTTCATATAATACTTCAAGAATTATTCCTCTTAAAATATTTCTTCCCTAGAAATAAAGATCTATCTTATCTAAAAAATTCACGGGCAATGACTTGACAAAATTTAACCATTTTATTTTAAAAAAATTCAATTTCATTTTAAGGTGCAATAATCAGAATTATGATATATACAAGCATTAAATTACCCAAGATAATTCCTGTGTCTTTTAAAGATGTTCTTCCTAATAAATTAGTCCTAGGTTTTCTATAGATATACATAATTCCTAATGGAAAAAAAACAATCGGTATAAATATCCAGTATTTTGTGATGATGAATGAAATTATTGCAATTATTAAAGAAATTAAACAAGCTACCCAAATTATCAATTGTGATGTTTTTGGCTTCAATTTTGCTAAAGAATCTCCATCAATCATTTCATGAACCATCTGACCTGTAAATGCTACAGCTGTTATAGTTGCTAATATCAGTGACTCGTACACCTCCATGTGCGGAAGAAAATTAATAAAAGTATCTCCAGCATTAATTTTAACTATAAAATATGGTAAAATTATATGCGAAATTCCTAAAATAACATGATTAATAATAACAAGCTTCTTAAACTTACAATAGAAGATTACCATAAATATTATAATTGCTAAATAGAATCCTAAGATAGGATTCACTAAAATATCATTCATGAAACACATAGTTCCTAGCATAAAACTTGCGATGGCAAGAACAGCAATTTCCTTTCTGCCATATCCTTTCACCCTTTCTAAGGTTTCTTTCTCATTCGGATCTTTCATGTCAATGACATCATTAAGAGTGTTTCCGGTGATTGCATAAAATGCAAATCCCGCTAATATCCAAATGTGAGAAACAATGTCATAGTCGTTTAAATATATACATAGTAAACAAGGTATAATTACAGAAAAAATATACTCTACTCTAAGAAGTTTAAATCCCTTACTCATGAAAATAGAACACTTTAATAAATTTCGTTTAAAGTTAATTCTTTATTATCTTTAAAATGATTTAAAGCTTTAGAGAGAAAAATATTATATTTTTTCAATTCATTGAATCATATGGAAAGAAATTTTATAAGTATTTTTTTAAAGTTTAAATACATTTAATATCATGCCCAAAATAATGTTTGATTATGAAGAATATAATAGATGGATGAATGAAGCAGAAAATACTTTTAAATCTGCAATTGTAGATAAGGAAAATGGATTTTATAATTGGAGTTGTTTTAAGTGTCATCAAGCCGCTGAATTCGCATTAAAAGGATTATTATATGGTTTAGGATTAACGCCTTTTGGGCACTCATTGACTAAAATGACGAATGATTTAAAAAATCAAAAAATTGAGATTACTTTAATATTAACTCTTTGTAAAAAACTCGATTTACATTACATTCCCTCACGATATCCTAATGCACATCCTACAGGGTCACCATTTGAATATCATGATAAGAATATTGCTAAGGAAGCTATAACAAATGCTAAAGAAATAATGGATTTCGTTAAAGGTATTAAAAAATGAAGAATAACTTAAAATTCATAAATATTGGTATTAAAAAATTTAGTAAAAATGTTATTAAAGCACTACAACCAAAATGTATTATCCTCTATGGATCTTTAGCTAGAGGAGATTTTAACGAGCGAAGTGATGTTGATATAATAGTAATATCTTCGAAGCTTCCTGAAAACTATTACAAAAGAGCAGAATTACTTTATAACATGGTTGAGACTTTAGATCCAATTGAACCTCTTGGTTTCACTCCTGATGAATTTATTGATATGATTAAAAATAGACATTGTACAAGTTTATTTGCAATGAAAGAAGGTAAGGCTTTGTACGGAAAGGATTATTTTCAATTATTAAAGGGAATTCATGAAAAAATCATAAATCAACATAAAATAATTAAGGGAGATTCAGCTTGGATTCCTGAATTTATAGAGTAATTAAGGCTTATTTCTAAAAATACTAAATATAAGCAATTAAAAATTAAAAAAAAATAAATTAAAATCTTTTGAGCTTTTTCTGCTTAAAATCTCTAAATCCAAAATTGAATTGATGTGGATTCAATTGATAATAACCAATCGATTGTTTCCACCTTTTTTCTGCTCTTTTTTTGTCAATTGGATCAAGAGGTTCCTTTTTTATAATAATTTTTCCTACTTCTATTCCAAGTTTTTCTTTTGCTTCTTCTAATACTTTATTCAATTCTTCTTCTACTTCTCCTAATATATTACCTTTAATAGTAAATATTATTTCCTCTTCAGCTGTTGTCATTTTTTACATCCCTCGATTATTTTTTTTAATATGATATATATATAAATATTTCTTTCCTTGACTTCCATAGGAAGAAATCGAAATTCTTGAATTATTATGTTTTGTTTCATCTATTACTTCTTCCAATATGGCATCTAATTCTTCTTTATTTGTAATCATTTTTCTTTCCTCCATTATTTTTTATTTTTTAAATAATAAATAATTTAAACAATTAATTAATGTTGTGTATAAAAAATTAAAGGAAGATAAAAAAGTTTAAACAAATTTAAATAAAAATTCATCTAATAATAAATTATGGAGAGAATTTTTAGAAAACTACAGAAAATAAGTGGTTCATTCTTTGTGAGTCTACCTAAAAAGTGGGTTGAAAATTTTAATTTGAGTAGCAAATCACCAGTAGCGATAGATGTCCGTAGTGATGGGTCTTTAACTATTTCACCGAAACATGAGCAAGAGGATATGAATCTGAAAGAGGAACTTACACTTCATTCAAGTCCATTTATTGCGAGAGAAATTGTAAAACACTGTCTATCAGGTCAAACAAACATAGTTGTAATCTCAGATAAAGAGATTGATAAAGATTTGAGAAGTGAAATAAGATGGTTAGTAAATGGACTTCCAAATACAGAAATAATTGAAGACCAAAGACAGAGATTAGTGATACAAAATTTTGGCTATAAAAAAATTCCCACAAAAAAACTTATTCAACGCCTATTGTATCTGGTTGCTGACATGTTAGAAAATCTAATAGAAGACCGAGTTGATGATTTGAAATATAATTTTGATCAGCTAAGAAAATTTTACTTTATATTGGTAACACATATAAGAACTTATCTTAGAACTGGGATATATGTCTCAGAAGATACAGATTTTACGCCACTCGAAGCTATGGATTATCGTATGTTCTGTGAAAAGATTGAAGAAATCGGTAAGATTCTAAGAGGTATGAGAGTGAATGAGAACGTTAAAGAATTCTTCTTAGAGATTAATAAATATTTCAACGATGTAATGAATGCTTACCTAAAAAAAGATTTTGTTTTAGCCCATAAAGCTTGGTTAAGAAAAGATAAATTAGTGGAAAAAGCGAATTCTTTACTGAGTAAGTTAGATTATGAAGACAAAGACAAGGTAAAAGATATGATAAGAATTGCAGAGAAATGTAAAGATATGGCTGCTTTCATATAAAATTCAATTACCTTGTACTTTGGATAAAGCCTTTTTCTTTTTTCTGTTTCTCTTCCCATTTTTTACGCTCAGAACGAAGTCTAAAAAGATCCACCTCTTTATAAATTAAGCCCTCTTCCCTTGGAGGAACAATTCTTTCAACACGCTCCTTTTCTGGTGTATAAATAAGAGAATTCCCATAATCGGCAATATTTGCAAAGAAAGTGTATGCATAAATTGATCTACGAGCATCAAAATGGACTGCTCTGAAATCTGCTGTAACTGGTGTAAAGGCAGGATTTAAAATAATATCGACAGGGGGCTCGAAATTTTTTAATTCAACTCTTAAATCCATGTCAAGAAAATCACGGCAAATTGTAATCGCTATTCTTCCATATTCTGTATTACACACTATTGTTTTATAAGGTAAAGTAGATGTGTCTATTCCTTCTTTAAATCTGCCTCTCTCTAAGCTTATGATGGCAGGGATATGCTTTTCTTGTTGCCAGAGTATTCCTTCAGGGCCAATAGCTAAGCTAACATTACTTTTTGTTTCAATGTTGTGATATGATCCAGGGATAATATACATTCCATATGCCTTAGCAAGATTGGATATATCTTTTAGAAATTGTTTATATTTGAGATCTACTGCCATTTCTGGAAAAAGTAAAATATTAATGCTTTCTTCATGAGCCTTTTCAATCATTTCCTTCACTTTTGATTCAATATCACCAATTTTTTCTTCTTTTAGTGTTAATAGACCTCTAGGCTTTTCCTCATAAAATTCATTCATTATATCACCGGAACTTGAGATACCAATTTGCGCAATACCAACTCTACACTGATTCCTTGGGGACTTTGGGTAATCTTTTAGCAAATCCATATATACTATTTCATATTTTTTTGTTTTACTATCCTTTTCTAAAAATGCACTGACTTCTTCAGAATATTGTTGAATTTCACCAATCCGTGGTGATTGGCTTGTTTCTATTGGACATGAAGGCGTAATAATACCTTCTATACTTCTTGAAACAGAGGGTTTATGAATTGTGCTTAGGGCGGAAACGAGTATTTTTTCCTCTTTAATTATTCTATCTAATCTTTCTAAAACTTCTTTTTCTTTATCTTTATATCCCGCTTTATGAAACAGTTCTGCTGATGACTTTAGATAATTTGATCCGTAATTTAAAAATTCTTGTTTTTTATTTACATCTAACTCATTATCAGCTTGAATTAAATTCCAAGCTGCATCGAAATACGTCGATGTTGCAAGTGCCCAATCTGCACCATTTTTAAAACCACCTTTTTCATATAAATTTGCTGCTTTTCTGAGAATTGATTTAACATTTGGATACAATCGTGTTTTAACTTTAAAATCATTAGATTGATCAAATTTACATCCCTCTTCTAGAGCTAAACAAAAGGATGAATTACCCTGAGCTAGGTACTTTAATTTACTCTCAGTAAAGTAGTTGCTAGCTTTAGTAAATAAAGTTGCTGCTTCTGCGAATCTTTCTGGATCCTCGTAGTTTTCAGCTAATTCCATGCTTTCCCAGGCTCTACAGAGATGATATATTGCTTCTAATTCAGCTCGTTCTCTTTTAATTTTATATAATGCACAGATATCCCTGAATTGAGTTGCTGCATTGCTAAACTTTTCGGCAGCAGCAATATGATCTCCTTTTTTTCCTAAAATTCTTGCCTCATCAAGATTTATTCTAGCAGAACAATGATTCATCCTAACTTTAGCAACTTTCTCAAGTTTTTTTAATTCTTTTGACCTTCTAACACTTTTCCTAATAAATCTAATTGTAAAGATAGCATTATCGAAAAGATCTCTTGTTTTTTCATAGCTCTTTATGGCATCATTAAATTTTTCCTTTTTACTAAGATCTTCAGCTTCTTCTAAAACCATCCAAGCTCCATAATAAGCTGCTTCATAATTAAAACTAGGTAGCGTTTTTAAGATCTCAATTGCCTCTTCATAGTTTTCTTTGGCTTTTATATGATTTTCCCTTTTATGATATGCTTTAGCCTCTTCAATAAAATTCCAAGCTTTAGTATATTTTATCTTTTCAATAATTCTTTCCTTCAGCGGTTTATATTCAATTGATGATAATGAATCTTCATGAGCTTTTTGTGCTTTTAGATAATATTCTGCAGAAGTTATATGATTTCCTAAACGATCTTCTAAACGAGCAATGTATTCATGACAAGCAGCTGTATAATAATAATAACCTTTTTCTGAAGAATCAATAAGTATACGTAGAAATAACTCTCTTGCTTGTATTAGAGATTTCTCTTCAGTAGTTAAAATACCTAATTCTTCATAAAGTAAAGCTAAACGTATTTGAATTGATAAATAAATCCTATAAGATTCAATTGAATATTTAATACTATTTTTAGCAGCTTCTATTGCAAGTTCTAAATTCTTAATTTTTTCTTCTTTATCTTTAGTGATATCAGCAAGAGTCTTATATGCTCTGTAAAGCGAAATGAAACCAGCTGCTCTTGCATTTCCTCCTTTATAGTCTTTTGAAAGATTTTCAGTCTTATTAGCATTATACAACATCTTTTGAATATATTCTTCTTGAGGATCATCTTCTGTAGCAAGAACAGCTAATTGGGAATAAAAATGAGTTAAATATTGATAAATATAAGTAATGTAAGGACCAAACGCAAGTCTTTTTAATGCTTTATTAGCATATTCGATTCCTATTTTGGCATAAGACTTCCTTATATCCCCCCTTAAAAAACTTCTACTTGTGAATTGGTTATAATAAACAATAGGTATGAAATCCATAAAGGAATAAATCCCAGTATATAAATCATCGAATATTTTATCTAGTTTCTGTACTTCATGCACATCATTTAGAATTCTCTTCTGTAGATATTCAAATCTGCCAAAAATACCTGCATGATAATCTATACTATATATATAATTCATAACTCCAACATTATTTCTTGAATTTTTATAAAAAACAACAGATTTTTCTAATAACTCAAATCCTTTTTCAGCAAACTTTACTCTTTCCTTCTTATCTTCAACAAATAAACTCCCAAATATACAATAGATAAAACCGGTTATACCATAAATGTCTCCAAGAATGAAATCGTTAATAACCTCATCACTATTTTCAGCTAAATTTAGGATTTCTTCACATCTTTTTAAAAATCTTTTGTTGATTTTTTCTTGCTTTTTATCTCCATAAGTAAGTTCCGTCCACCTATTAATATGAAACATTAATACATTTTCGCCCATCAATAGTCTACTTCTAATTTCGATTGTATCAACTTCTTTTAGAAGTATCCAAGCCTTTTCTATTACACTACGACCCAGCTGGCTATAATACTCTAATTCAGAAAGATTAGAACATATAAGTACAAATAGTATCATTGGTTCTATGGTCAAAGCAGACAATCTTATGAAATTTTTTATATCATTTACCTTTGAATATTCTTCAATAAGTTCTAAAAGAATATCAACTGATTTTTTTACATTTTTTCTCGCCTCTTCAATTGAGGTGATAACTAAGGCTGTTTGAGCAAGTGCTTTAGCTTTACATTCCATACTTAAGGATTTTTCATTGGTTTGGTCAAAAAGACTCTCCGCCTTGTGATATGCTTTAACAGATTGTTTATTCCAATTTAAATAGTCTTTTTTAATTTCGGATGCAAGAACAGCTCGATGGCATACAAATCCTAGTTTATCATAAATTTTGGCAGCATCCTGTAACAAGTTTTTCTCTAAAAATGATTTGGCAACTTGTTCATATAAATTAGCTGCCTTCTCCCAATTATAATTCCTTTCTTCAATTTTCGCCTTTTTAATTAAAGTTTCTTCTTGGTTACTCTTGACAACCATACTTAAGATTCTCTTGAAAACCTATTGATTTCACTAATTCAATAATTATTTTTTGGTATTATTAAAATTTAACATGAAAAAATACGTTATCTTGTACTTTGAATAAATTGTAATTCTTTCTTTTGCTCTTTTTCCCATTTCTTGCGCTCTGAACGTAATTTGAAGAGGTCAATATCTTTATATATCAAACCTTCTTCTTTCGCTGGAATGTTTCTTTCAGTACGATCTTTCTCGGGGGTATAGATTAGCGAATCACCAAATTCAGCGACGTTGGCAAAGAAGCAGTAAGCATAGATAGATCTACGCGCATCAAAATGAGCTGCTTTAAAATCAGCAGTGACTGGAGTGAATGCTGGGTTAATTACAATATCCACTGGTGGCTCAAAATTTTTCAATTCCACTCTCAAATCCATGTCAAGGAAATCCCTACAAATGGCAATTGCAATTCTTCCAAACTCTGTATTGCAAACGAATACCTTTCGGGGAAGCTCTCCTACCTCGATACCTTCCTTAAATTCTGTTTTCCCATGTCGTATTATTGCTGGAATATGTTTTTCCTGTTCCCAAAGGATTCCATCTGGCCCAAAAACCATAGCAATATTTCTCTTCGTTTCTTGATCATGAAATGAGCCTGGAATTATATACATCTCATATAATTTGGCAAGATCAGAAATATCTTCTAATAGTTCACCATAGTTGAGGTCAATTGTCATTTCTGGGAAAAGTAGAACATTAACACCATCTTTATGCGCTCTTTCAACCATATTTTTAACCTTCGTTCTTACATTTTCGACTTTATCTTCTCGAAGGCTTAATAGACCTGAAGTCATCATCTCGTAGAAATCACTCAAGATATCCCCTGTTTCAGATATACCGATTTGAGCTATGCCAACTCTAAATTCTCTTTTTTGAGCTCTAGGGTATTCTTTAAATAAATCTCTATAAATAATTTGATATTTCTTTTTAGTTATTCTTTCTCCTATTACTCTTCTTTCTTCTTCGGTGAACTGATAAACTTCACCCAATCGAGGTGATTGACTAGTTTCTAATGAGCAAGCAGGAGCTATTATGCCCGTTGTACTACTAGATATCGCAGGTTTTTTAATGGTATTTAGAGCTGAAACTAATATCTTTTCTTCTTGTTCTAATCTTTCCAAGCGGACCAATATCTCCCTTTCTTTATCTTTATAGCCAGCTTTACTAAAAAGTTCTGCGGCAGATTTAAGATAATTAGCCCCAATATCTAAAAGATTTTTTTTATTGCTAATTTCTAACTCTTCATCTGCTCTTATTAAGTGCCATACTGCATCGAAATAAGTTGACGTAGCTAACGCCCAATCACCGCCATTTTTAAAACCTCCCTTCTCATAAGAGGAAGCTGCTGTTCTTAACATTGATTTGATTTTGGGATACAATTGAGCTTTAGTCTTAGATTCCTGTGTTTTATCAAACTCACATCCAAGTTTTAGCGCTTGGCAAAAAGAAGAATTACCTGATGCTAGTAATTTCAACTTACTATCTGTGAAAAGGTTACTTGCTTTTATAAATAAATTAGCAGATTCTGAAAATCTATCATGATCCTCATATTTTTCAGCAAGCTCCATGCTTTCCCAAGCTCTACATAGATAATATACCGCCTCTAATTCCACTCGCTCTTTTTCAGTTTTAAAGAGGTTGCAAACATATCTAAATTGTGAAGCTGCTGAAGCAAATAATTCCGCGGCTGTTATATGTTCCCCTTGTTTTCCTATAATTCTTGCTTTTTCAACATCTATTCTTGCAGAACAATATGATGCCCTTAATTTGGCTACTTTTATAAGTTTCTCGATTCTTTCAATTTCCATTTTTTCTTTGGATTGATCTAAGCGTTGTTCTAATGTTTTAATCGCATTTTCAAACATGTCTATGGTTATAATATATTGCTCTATAGCCTCTCTGTGTTTTTCTTGTTTGCTGAGTTGTTCTGCAATTTCCTGAGCCGCCCATGCAGAGTAATAATTTGCTTCATAATTAAAACTTGGTAGATTTTTTAGAATTTCACATGCATTATTATAGTTCTCCTTAGCTTCTTGATGATTTTCACTTTTATGATTAACTTTGGCAATTTCAATTAAGTTCCACGCCTTAACATAATTCAATTTTTCATTAATTCTCTTTATTAATGGTTTATACTCGACATTTTTCAATGATTCAGTATGTGCATTTTGTGCCATCTCATAATAATTTGCGGAAGCTGTATGATTACCTAAGCGATCTCCTATACGTGCTAAGTATTCAAATGCAGCGGCTGTATATGATTGATACCCTCTTTTTTCACTTTCTTTAGCTACTTGGAGGAATAACTCTTTTGCCTTTACAAGTATATCATTGTTTTTAGTCAAAATGCCAAAATCTTCATAAAGAAGTCCTAACCGTATTTGAGCTGTAATAATACCTGTTCGAGATTCGTTTGAATGCTCTACGTAATTCTCGGAAGCATCTATAGCAGCTGATAACATTTCAATTTTGGTTTCTTCATCCTGAGCAATATCTGCGAGAGTTTTATAGGCTCTATAGAGAGAATTATAGCCATAAGCTCGAACCCATCCTCCTTCATATTTCTCTGCAATTTTTCCAGCTTGTTTGGCATATTGAAGCATTTTTTGTGCGTTCTTCTCCTGTTTATCTTTTGAACTAGCGAGAATGGATAATTGTGAATACGAATATGTTAATGCTACATATGAATCTGATGTAAAAGGTGAAAATGGCATTTCTGTCAAATTACTTTTTGCATATTCAATTGCTCTTTCAGCATATGATTTCCTCTGATCTGAGGTGAAATAACTCCTTTGAGCATTATTAGCATAGTAAGCCCCCAATAATATATTTGCTTGGGAACGCCATACAGTATATGTATCTTTTAATATTTTTGCTATCTCTATAAACCTTTTAAGGTCAATAGAAAATCTCCTCTGGTAATACTTAACTCTACCTCCAAGTATTGCCCACATAACTAACCAATATATAGACTCATTTATCAAAGATATATCGTTTAATTTTGTGGCAAGATCTGAAGATTTTTCTAGTAATCTCAATGCGTTATCCAGATACTTTCTTTGCTCATTTTCGTCCTCAACGAAATTAATTGCAAAAAAACCATTTAAATTGCCAAAAGTCAAGCAAATCAATGTAAAAGCTTTTAAATCGTCATGTTTCTCAACAAAATCTAAACTTTCGTCATATCTTAATAGAAAGTTTTTGTAATATTCTCTCAAACGTTCATTCCATCTAAATGGTTTTATGTAATTTTGGCCTATGGTCAAATAATACTCAGCATATAATGATTCAGCGAGACAACGAACATTTTCAACTTTCTTCGAAAGATTTTGAGCTTCATGAGCAATCTCTTTATGTTTAATATAAAACTCTTCGATCTCTTTAGGATCAGTCATAAAAAATCCCATTGCTATAGAAACATAGACAATACGACCTAAAATCCTAGCAATGTGTTCTTGGTCAACCTCCCTAGAATATTCTTCGCTTACTTCAAAGAAAAGCTCGTAGGAATTGCTAATGGTCTCTCTTGCTTCTTTAGTAGAACTTGCAATATGTCCACTGAAATAGGAAGCTTCTGCTTCACATTCTAATTTCATAGATTTATTTCCAATTTGTTCAAAGAGAATCATAGCATCTGTGTAAGCTTTTATAGTTTGTTGGATATATTCTGTAAGTTTTTCAGCTGTTTTTACAGTGAAAGCCGCTCGTGAATATGAATATCCAAGCTTTCTATAAATTTCAGCAGTTTTTTCCAGCAATTTTTTTTTCGAAAAGCTATCAACAACTCGCTCGTATATTTTGGCAGCTACCAACCAATTGTAAGTTTTTTCTTCTGCTAGTGCTTTTTCCAATAAATCCTCTTCTTCTTGTGTTATTTCAGTCATATGAGACAATAAAGAATGAATTTATATTCTTAAGTTAGGATCTAATTAAGTTGCCCTATATAGAATATTTTTCTTATTGATCAAATCTTTCGTTTTATACTTAATAAATTTATTTATA
>JABXKB010000024.1 GCA_013375485.1 Promethearchaeota archaeon
GACTTCAATGCATCTCATTAATGGAACAGGGTTGAAGAAATGTATTCCTGAAACTCTATCTGGAGCACCACAGTCTTTACCAATTTCTGTTATGCTCATTGTGGATGTATTCGATGCAAAAATTACGTGAGAAGGACCATTATCTATCACAGTTTTACAAACTTGCTTTTTAATATCCATTCTTTCAACAACAGCTTCAATAACTATATCAGCATCTTTTACTGCAGAAGCTAAGTCAGTTGATTTTTTACATCTTGCTATTACATCAGCAACGGTTACTCCTTCTCCTAATTTTCCTTTTTCTTCAGATTTTTTAAGCCCTGCTTCTATACCTTTATAAGCTTTATTTACTAGCTCATCTTTGATATCAACTAATGTGACATTATAACCTGCCATTAGGGCAACTTGAGCAATACCTTCACCCATAAGACCTACTCCTAATACTACAATATTTTTAATATCAGCCATTTTTTTAGTTTAACCTCTTAAAATTAATTTTTATATTGAATTTTTGTGAAGTTAAATTCAGCATATATTATATTTTTTTTCCAAAAGAGAAAATAAAATGATCATTTTTCTTGAATGAATATGTAAATTTCACCAACTTTTTAACCATACATTTAAAAAACAGTCTTCTTATTCCCTAAAATAAAATCAAGATAAATTTTAAAATATAATCAACCATCAAAATATAGTTTAGATTAATAATCAAATAAAATTAATAGATGAGATATCATTATTAGCTTAGAAATCTTTATTTTGAGTATAAAGTATCAAGTTTTTAGAGAATAGAAAATATTAAAATTATAAAGTTAAAAAGAGGTTTGAAATATAAAAATAGCTAAAATTTATGGGATTGAAATAAAGCTCCATTTATCAACTTTATTAATTATAGGACTAGTTGGATTTTATGCATCGAGTTTTTATCTTTCGTTCGTACCAAACGCACCTCTAATTGATTTAATAATGGTTGGTTTAAGTAATGGTTTAATCTTATTGTTTTCAATATTGATTCATGAATTAAGTCATTCAATTGTAGCCCAGAAATATGGTCTTGTAGTTAAAGAAATTGAACTCTATCTATTTGGAGGCGTTTCTAAAATAGAAGAAGAACCAAGAACTCCAAAATCTGAAATAATTATTTCAATAGTTGGACCATTATCAAGTTTATTAATAGGGTTGGGATTACTAGCATTGTTTTTCTTACCAATAAATCTCCCTACTGTTATATCTATAACATTATTATATTCTGGCATCTCAAATGTAGGATTAAGTCTTTTTAATCTAATTCCTGCTTTTCCTATTGATGGAGGGAGGATATTACGGGCATTTTTGTGGAAACGAAAAAATAATCAATTATCAGCGACGAAAATAGCTTCTAAGGTAGGAACACTTATTGGTTATGGGTTTATGATTTATGGAATTTTCCAAATATTCACTACTGGTCTATTAAGTGGAATCTGGTTAATTTTAATTGGTTCTTTCTTGAATTCTGCGGCAAAAAAATCGTATCTACAGATTAAAAACGATGTGATATTATCAAGTATCGGAGTTAAAGATATACTTAGCGTACCATTCATGGGAATACCATTTAATAAAGATCTCAATTTAGCAATAAGTGAGTATTTTATACCTTATAAAAAGTCATATTTCCCCGTAATTCAGAATGATGAGATAGTAGGAATAATATATTTTAAAGATATTACGAAAATACCTCTTTGGGAGAGATCAAAATATAATGTGGGTAATTTAATGATAAGACTTTCTGAATTTCAATATATAGATGATAACCTGTCAGGAAAAGAAGTATTAAAGAAATTAAATAATTTGAGGAAAGATCCTCTGCTTTTAATAGTGGGAGAAAAAGATAGTAAAGAAATAATTGGGTTTGTAGGAAAAAGTGATTTACTCTCTTCAATAGAATTCTGGAGTTTGAATATAAATCATAAACAAACCTAATAGAAACTCTTGAATAGAAAATAGAATATCAGAAATAAAAATTCAGCTCTTCGATGCAGACGTCTCTTTGCTCATCATTTTCAAGAAAATTTATTTCTATTTTTTTAATTTTATGTCCTAATAATATTTTAAATGCAGTTTCGAAATAGCCTTTGTTTATTCTACAAAAAGCTTTACCAAATTGTAATTTTTCTCTATGTTTAATAGGTTCTCTTAAAAAACAATGATTTTCAATAATCATTCTTATTTTTTCTGGGTATTGTTGAATCTCTCGAATCTGTAATGAATAATAGTCTTTCAATTCATTCATTAAGATTTCAATAAGTTCAAGAATTTCAAATTCGTCCTTATTATATAGATGTTTTATTCTTCCAGCTATTATTTCGCCAGGACCAGAACCTATTTGATATAATATGGAGAGAAGACTATTTTTCCCGAACACATCAAGTATTTTATAAACCATAGATTCAGAAATGATTTCAAAGCCCCTTAATGATTTTATATTTGAAACATCATTTTGAATTCTTGTATTAAATTGATCTATTTCCAAACTAATATCCTCTAATTCTAAAGAAATAAAATTAATAATAAAAGCACATAATTTTTTAAAAATTTAATTTATAAAAAAAAAATATGTTCTTAAAGAACATACATTATAGAATTGCTGTTTTTCGCTGAGATAGAAGAATACCAAGAAGAATTAAGCCTATTTTCAATTTAATAGAATAAAAATTTTTTCATAAATTAAGGATTAAGATTTGAAAAATTAGAAGAAAAATAAATGATAATAATTTAACCAGATAACCCCTGCAGAACCTTTTCAAATTCTTTATAATCAGTTTCAATCTCTAGACAAACTGATATATTTCTTAAATTTTGGTTTTTCTCTACAATATATTTTTTAATTGTAGGAAGCATTGCTTCAGCACATAATTTAGAAGTGATTCCTCTCATCTCTATAGAGATAGGAGGGAAAACAACTGAAACAACACCTATTTCATCCGCTAGGATTAATGAATTCCAAGTAGCTAGCATTAGTTTTTTCCCTTCATTTCCTTGCCCGGGTCTTGGACCATTTGTATGTATTATATAGTTTATAAAATTACCTCCTGAAGTAACTATAGATTTTCCCACAGGAATTTGAATAATTTTATTGATAATTTGATTACATTCAACTTGTACTTGGGTTCCGGCTTTTCTCAAAACTTTACATCTTAGATCACCACTAGGTAAAAGTCTACTATTAGTAGGAATCACAATAGCATCATATTGTTCAATATTGGTTAAATCCCCTATGAAAATTTCAACAATGGAATTGTTTATCATTATTTGATCCATTAAAAATATCACCTAATGAAATATATTTATATTTTAGTTTTATTTAAAAGAAGCTGGATTAATGATTCCAAATTATTTTTCAGAAGAATTATTTATTTCCATTATTTTTCTAACTGCTTTTTCAACATGTTCATCGATTGTTTTGAGAACTTTCCTATAATTATCAGCTGAAGTATAGTAAGGATCAATAATATCTATGTTTTGGCGTTCTCCATTAAATTCTTTTAATGTAAAGGTTTTTTTCTCAATATTTTTTATAAACTTGAAATTTGTTACAATATCGTGTGAATGTATATGTTCCATAGTGAGTACTAAGTCTTGTTTTTCCAATAATTTACGGTTAACTATTTTTGGAATAAAATCTGAATGTCTTATTCCTTTAGAATCCAAATATTTTCGGGATTCTGGTTGTATATAGTTAAATGCTGAGAAAAATCCACATGAGTTGAATTCCAAATTTGCATCAAGTTTTTTAGCATAATAGCGAGCTAAATATTCTGCAGCTGGAGATCTTGCTGTATTTCCTAAGCATACAAAGAGAACGTTCTTAATTTTACTCACATTTAATCAAATATTAAAAAAATGTTATTTCAAATAAAATTTACGAGAAATCAATGAACATAAATTAAATAAAAAATTAAATAGAAGATTGATCTAATGATTATTACAGAAAATAATATCATTCAAAAATAATGAGAAAAACAGCATTAAAAAACTGGTTTAGTAGGGTATTTACGAGAGATATAAATCTACCGAAAAACACTTTACTATATTTATTTTTCTCTATGCTTTCAATTACAATTGTAGCTGAAGCTTTTTTATTCGAATATACTATTTCAACTGGTGGTGTTTTAAATGTTGGTCTGGAAGTCTATGCATTATTAATCATACTTGCTGTTAGTTTTCTCATATCTGGCATTATTGTTGATTTCATTAAGAATAAAACATATTATTTTAATATAACACTTCTAATTTGTATTATCGGAATTTTTTTAAGTGCTTTTCCAATTTTTTATTATTTAGGTTTATTAATAGTACTCTTAACAGTTCCTCAATTAGTAGTATTGTGGTTTACAATTTTCGTACACGAAACTAATATTTTAAATCGTGGGAGATTAGCCGCTTACCTACTCATTTTAGGTTTTTCTTTGGGGTTTGTATCTATTCTTTTTATAATTTTTGACTTTTTATATATATTTTTAGGAATTTTAGAACTTGGAATCTTTGTTATTATTTATAGATATTCTCGAGAGTATAGATATATAGAAACTAAAAATCGATTGAAATCTGATAAAAAATATTTGAAAATAATTATTGAAAAACATTTCTTTAGGTATTCAACTAGTTTTTTCATCTTAAGCTTTGTTTTAGGAGATTTATTAGCAAGGTATAGTTTTGATGTAGATTTATTCATATACGCAATAGCATCTTTTTTATATCTTATCGCTGCAGGGTGTTTTTTGGATAATATTGGTCGCAAAACGTCAATAGTGTTAGGGATTTTAGTAGTTTCATTTTTTCTGATATCTTATGGTTCATTTGTCGAATCAGATTATATTTTCGGTATGCCTAGAAAAACACTCCTTTCTATACATTATGGTTTCTCTTTATTACCTCTCTTACTTGCAATCTTTACGATTTCAGGAGATTTTTCAACAGAAAGAGGGAACTTGAAATTTAGAGGACGAATAAATGGGTTTTTTATGGCATTATTATTTTTTGGAGCGATAATTGGATTTACATTTAGTCGATGGATAATTGATATGTACGATAGATTTCCTGCTTTTCAAGAGTTTCTACCTAATTTTCCCAATCTTCTAAACGGATTCATTTTAGTTATACTTTTAGTTTGGATGATGGCAATGAAAGAATTCTTAGTATCTAAAGAAAAAAAATGGGCAGATTCAATAAAAAACATTATCATTTTTAACAAGAATGGGATTTGTCTTTATAATTACAGTTTTGAGCAAAAAGATGTGTTTAAAGGAGAAGCAGATGAGACCGAATTTGATGAGGACCTTGTCGCTGGAGCTTTTTCGGGGGTTATAACAATCATATCCGAAATAACACATACGAAAAGGCAGATTAGGCAAATCCAGAAAGAAGGAGCTACTCTTTTATTTACATATGGCAAGTTTCATATTGCCGCATTAATTGTGTCTATGGATTTACCCGTCCTATTCAAAAAACTAGATGATTTTTCACGAGATTTTGAGCGCAAATTTTCCAAAGAACTTAAGAAATTTCAGGGTAATGTTTCACATTTTGAACCTACGAAATTTTTAATAATTAAGTATTTTAGTAAAAAATACGATGATTTTATGGAATAGCTAAGAGTAAATTTCTCTTTTCTGATTTTTTGTAATAGTTGATTATTTCAAATAGTTATAGCAAAAATGTTAAATAAAAAGACATCCTAAAAAATACTACAAACCTTAAATTTATGAAATTCAGATCTAGGCTATACTTTTTAAAATTGGAAAAGTAAAATTTTATTTATTAGAATTCGACATAGAAAAAAAATAAAAATATGAAACGAAGTATTAAATATTGGCTTGGTAAGTTATTTGCTAGAGATATAGATTTAAAGAATAGCTCGTTTCTTTATCTTTTTTTCTCTTTTCTTTCTATTACATTTGTAGTTGAATATTTTATCCTCAAATTCTTTATAAACATGGAAGTAGGGTTAGATAAGGAAATGCCAGTAATCATGACATTATTTGTAATTTCTATCCTTTTTTTAGCTTCTGGTTTCTTTATCGATATTATTAAAAACAAAACCCGGTTCTTCAATATAGGTTTGTTGATTTGTATTATAGGTTTATTTTTAACTACCTTCACACACCCTCTATTTGATATAATTGGGCTATTGATTGTTTTAATATCAATACCTCAATTAATCATAATCTGGTGTTCAACATTAGTTCATGAAACAAATATTCTTAATAGAGGAAGAGTAACAGCAATGATCTTAACCTCTAGCTTTCTAATTGGTTTGCTAGGGCTCTTTTTTTTATTTTTTGAGCATTTATTCATATATCTTATCATTTTAGAGATTATTCTTTTAATTGTAATAATTATTAATTCAAGGTTTTATGAATATATCGAGACTAAAGATAGACTTAAATCTGACAGAAAATATTTCGAGATTATTTTTGAAAAACACTTTTCTAGATATTCAGTTGGTCTTGCGTTTTTAAGTGGTCTTTTAGGTGGTTTATTAAATGATTCTCTGAGTTATTTTGAAGGGTACAAAATTAATATTCTTGTATTTTCAATAACTTCCTTTTTTTATATTCTCGCAGCTGGTTGGTTTTTTGATAATTTAGGTAGAAAGAATACATTAGTTATCGGAATTTTAATGGTTTCATTTTTTTATATAACATTTGGTTCTTTTTATGAAGCTCCTGCTGATGTGCCTGTATTTGGCATTCCAAAAGAAATCCATATCTCTCTTCATTATGCTTTTGCTATTCTTCCACTTATATTGGCTATAATCACAATCGCTGGAGATTTTTCAACTGAAAGAGGAAATTTAAAATACAGAGGTAGTGTTAATGGTATTTTTATATCTTTAATGTTTTTTGGAATTGGATTGGGATATTTATTGTATAAAATGATTTCTGTTCTTTATAACAAATTTGAAGATATGCAAGTTTGGGTACCAAACCTACCTAATCTACTAAACTCATTTGTTCTAGTTATTGTTCTCGTTTGGATGATGGCAGGTAAAGATATATTAGTATCTAAAGAGAAGGACTGGGCAAAATCATTAAAAACCCTTTTTGTTTTAAGTAACAGTGGAGTTTGTTTATACAATCATGATTTTGTACTTAAAGATCAAACCAAAGAAGAGGAGGAAGAAAAAGAAGAGTGTAGGTTTGACGAAGACCTAGTGTCTGGAGCAATAACAGGAATTTTATCTATATTATCTGAAATAACAAGAAGTTCAAAACACATAAAAAAGATTGAAAAAGAAGGAAATCATTTTTATTTTGCATTTGGAAAATACCATATAGCTGCATTAATCACCACAACGGATTTACCAATTTTATATAAAAAACTAGAAGCTTTTTCAAGGGTATTTGAACAGAATTTTTCAGAAGAAGTTAAAAATTTTAAAGGTAATGTTCAAGTCTTCTCTTCAACAAGCTATATGATAGATAGGTATTTTAGTCAAAAATATATATAATAGAGTTAATCTCTCTTAATTAAATATTAGCTTTCTAAGATGGGAAAGTATATAATTACTTTTTATTTTATTAACCCTTTTCTGAACTATTTATATTAATTATCCTTTTAATAACTTTTAGAACACCATCTTCAATTCTTTTAAGAATTTCATTGTATTCTTTTTGTTCTAAATAGAATGGGTCTTCTATCTCCAGATCCTTAGTTTCGCCAGCATATTCTAAAAGTAAAAACACTTTTTCATCAAGGTCTAAATTCTTAAACCTTCTTTTTAATTTATTAATATGCCTTTTTTGTTCAAAAGCTAAGATAAGATCCTGTTTTTTTACTAAATCCTCATCTACTCTTTTTGTTCTAAAATCAGTTATGTCTATACCTTTAGATTGCAAATAATTTACTGTGCCATCTTGAGCTGTCTCGTAATAATGGTATAGTCCTGCAGAATCAAATTCCACATCTCTTAATTCATTGATAAACTTTGTATTTTTCAACCATTTCGCAAATTCTGACGCGAAAGGTGATCTACATGTATTTCCTGCACAAAGAAATAACACATTTCGTATTTTCGACATAATTCTTAATAGAAAATTAATTTAATTATGATCTTGTGTTCAGTGAAGAAAAATCTATTCTAATCCTCTTCACACTTTAATCAATTAAAAATATTCCAATTTAAAAAAAATTATGATTAACTTCAAAAGTATTAAAGTTGTATAATAGATCATAGACATAAGACTCTTTTTTTACTAAAGGAATTAACCATGGTTGATGATATACAGTTTAAAGAATACAAAGAGGATATTGAATCCTTATTTACCCCAAAACGTAGATATACTTTCTTAGTAGGAGCAGGAATCTCTATGGATCCTCCTGCAAATATGCCCTCTGCAATACAGATTGTTAGAGGATTATTGGAATTATGTGCACCTCCAGAAGAAATAGAGAATTTGCTTTCACTTGAAATGCTTAGATATGAATTAGTAGTAGAGAAGATTCAGGATGTTTTTGATGAAGATTTGAAATTCTTAGATTATTTGGAATATGTTACTGAACCAAATCTAATTCATATGTTTTTAGGTAATATTATAACGAGAGGGAATTATGTAATAACTACTAATTTTGATTATTTGATTGAACAAGCCTTATTACGCGTTCTAGATGAGGAATGGCATCAAGATATTATACCGATTATTTCTAAGGAAGATTACATCTTTTACCAAGATCCAGATAACCTTATAAAATCAAATAAATACCCAGTATATAAAATTCATGGATCTAAACGTAATATTATCACTAGTAAAAATACTAAGGATTCTCTCATCACCACCATGAGTGCTTTAGGAAAAGAGAGTGGAGAAGGCGAAACATTCACAATTGAGCCATATAAAAAAACTACTATATTTAACTTAATGAATAAGCGAACTTTGGTAGTTCTAGGATATTCTGGTAGTGATGATTTTGATATAGGTCCAACATTAAGGGAATTACCCTATCTTAATCGCATTATTTGGATTGAACATGCTCAAAATTCGCAACCCGAAATTTTGAAAATAAGAAAGAGAGAAGATTTAATCTCTCAAGAAGATTTAACTTCCCTAGAACAAATGTTAACAGAAATAAGTTCTACTGGGGATTTTGAAGTAATTTTAATTAGAATAAACACAAGTAAATTTATCCAGACATATTTATGGAATATTTTTTTACCTTATCTGCCAATGAACGAAATAAATTTATTTGAGTCAGAAAAAGAAACTCCTAAATTTTCAGAATGGATTAAACCCATATATGGGGATACACTTAATATTGAAAAATACAAATTTGCATGCCAATTATTTTACTATTTAAAAGAAATTGAAGCAGCAAGTCGTTGTTCAGAAAAGGGTATTTTAAACGCAGAAGAAGTTAATGATTTATCTTCAAAATCTTATTTTTTTAATTTTTTAGGTATGATTAATCAAATCAAGGGAAACTATACAAATACCTTACAATATTATGAGAATGCATTACAAATTGATGAATCTTTAAAAGACATCGCTGGTAAAAGTACAGATCTAAACAATATTGGATCTGTTTATTTAACTTTAGGGAAATATAATGAAGCACTTGCACATTATCGTCAGTCTTTAGAAATTGCTGAAAGATTAGGGGATCAGGCAAGTAAAATATCTTGTCTGAATAATATAGGAAGGGTATATGAAGTTCGTCATGAATTTAACTTAGCATTAGAAAATTACTTAGAAGCCGTCAAAATTACTGAAAAAGTAGGGGATCTAAATCGCAAGGCAGCACTTTTAAATAATATAGGGATGATTTACAAAGCTAACGATGAAAATGATAAGGCAATTGAATATTATAATGAAGCTATACATATCTCAGATCTTTTAGGAGATATTTATGGAAAAATCATTCTTCTGAACAATATAGGAAGGGTTTATGATGATTTTAAAAATTATGGGAAAGCTTTGGAAAAATATAATGAATCTGTACAATTTGCAGATCAATTAGGTGATTTGTCAAAAAAAGCAGGATGTATTAATAATATTGGTTCTGTTTATTTAGCTCAAGGAAAAGCTGATAAAGCCTTGGAAAAATATCAGGAAGCTTTGAATATCGAAGAACGATTAGGGGATCCTTTAATGAAGATAATTTACCTTAATAATATAGGAATGATTCATAATAATCGTGCGAATTACGAACTTGCAAAGGAAAAATACAATGAAGCTTTAATCATTGCGAATGATATCGGTGATCTGTCAAAGAAAGCTCTTCTTTTAACTAAAATAGGATCAATAAACATGATTCAAGAAGAACATGACTCTGCTCTTGAGAAATATAAAGAAGCAGTATTAGTTTTTGGAACCCTAGGGGAATTATCTAATAAAGCAGCTAGTCTTAGTAATATTGGAAAAATTTATGAGATTTTTGACAATTATTATGAAGCATTAAGAAGTTATGAAGAAACACTCGAGATAGATCAACAAATCAGAGACCCAATGGGAATAGCAAGCGATCTTTATAATCTAGGGAGAGTATATGCTAGGCATGGAGAATATCGGAAAGCTTTACAAAATTATGAAGAAAGTTTAAAAATATTTGATCAACTAGAACAAAAACAGTATACAGAAGTCATAAAAGGAAAAATTGAAGAAATACATAGGAATATTGGATAATAAACTTTTGAAAAAAGTTTCTTCACTTTTATTTTATTGTAATAAAATTTTAATTCAATTAATTGTATTTTAAAATAAATTCTAATTATAATACGGAAAAATTGAATATTTTCCATTGAAGATTAAAACAGATTTCTTAATTATTGGTAGTGGAATATCTGGACTTTCTTTAGCTTTGAAGCTTTCTAAATTATTACCTGATGAAAAATTATTGTTGATAACAAAAGAAAGTTTACACCAAAGTAGTACTTATTATGCCCAAGGAGGTATTGCTTGTGTTTCGAATAGCAGTGATAATTTTGAAAAGCATATTAAAGATACATTAATAGCTGGAGATGGACTATGTAATGAAAATATAGTGAGAAAGATAATAACTCAGGCTCCTGAGAGGTTAGATGAATTAATAGATTTGGGGGTAGAATTCTCTCGAAATGATGATGGAGAATACGACTTAGGACAAGAAGGAGGCCATTCAGAAAGAAGAATTCTTCGTGTGAATGATCAAACTGGACAAAGCATTGAAACAACACTTATAGACAACGTAAAAAAGTTGAATAACATAGAAATAAAGGAAAAATGGTGTGGAGTTAATCTATATGTTAAAGATTTAAAGTGTTATGGTGCTTACGTTTTAGATCAAGAATCTGAAGAAATTCATAATATTGCAGCTAAATCTACTATTTTAGCTAGTGGAGGGGCTGGAAAAATTTATTTATATACTACAAATCCAGACGTAGTCTCAGGTGATGGTATAGCAATGGCTTATAGAGCAGGTGCTATGATATCTAATATGGAATTTTATCAATTTCACCCTACATGTTTATATCATCCTTATGCAAAATCATTTCTAATCACAGAAGCTATGCGAGGAGAGGGAGCAATCTTGAAAGATATAAGAGGAAATGAGTTCATGGAAAATTACCATCCTCGAAAGGACTTAGCTCCTCGTGATATTGTATCAAGAGCTATTGATGCAGAATTGAAGAAATCTGGCGATGATTATGTTTACTTAGATATTGCGTCCTTTAAAGATTCTAATTTTATTAAAAGTCATTTTCCAGGAATCTATGAAAAGTGCTTAGAATTTAATATTGACATCACAAAAGAATCAATCCCGGTAGTCCCTGCTGCTCATTATTGCTGTGGAGGTGTGATGGCTGGAATTGATGGTACTACGGAAATTAAGAATCTTTATGTTATTGGAGAAGCCGCATGTACAGACTTTCATGGTGCAAATAGATTAGCAAGCAATTCTTTACTTGAAGGTTTAGTTAGTGCATATGAATGTGCAACCTATTTATCAGAACATGCCTCTAATTTAAGAACCAAAGAGTTTCCTGAATGGGAGGTAGGGAATGCTGTTCCATCAACAGAAGCAGTAGTGATAACACAAAATTGGGATGAAATTAGAATGTTAATGCAAAATTTTGTAGGTATAGTCAAATCAGATACGCGCTTAAAAAGGGCTCTTAAAAGAATGAATATATTCTCAGAAGAGATAGATTATTACTATTGGAATTATAAAGTTGATAAGAATTTGGTAGAATTAAGAAATTTGTCAATGGTAGCAGAACTTTTAATTAGGTGTGCATTATCTAGAAAGGAGAGTAGAGGAACTCATTTTAATGAAAACCACCCTAAAAAGTTAGATTTAGCAAGGAATTCTTACATAAAAAGACCTTGGTAAAAACATGTTGGTCTTTATAAATATAATTTTATATTATTATTCTCATTACTAATGATAAGTTTATTAGTAAAGAGGCTAAGATTTAATATTGAATATAGGCAAGAAGATTAGGATAGAAAGAATAATTGACCGGAAAAGTAAGAGAACGATTATTATTCCTATGGATCATGGATTAACAATGGGGACGATCAAAGGATTAGAAAATATAGCTGAAATGGTTGATAAAGTAGCTTTAGGGGGGGCAAATGCTGTATTGATGCATTCTGGCATGGTAGGGGCAGGTCATAGGCAATACGGTAAGGACATTGGGCTAATAATTCATTTATCTGGAGCAACAAATCTATCATTGGATCCAAATAGAAAGGTCTTAGTCTGTACGGTTGAAAGAGCTTTAAAGATGGGTGCTGATGCTGTATCAATACATATTAATATTGGTGCTGATGAAGAACCAGAAATGCTCCAAGATGCGAGTAAAGTAGTAGAAAATTCAAGGGAAGGGGGGATCCCATTATTAGCTATGATGTACCCCCGAGGTAAAAAAATTAAAGATGAAAATGATCCAGAAGTTGTGAATATTGCTGTTAGAGCTGGTGTAGAACTAGGAGCAGACCTTGTTAAAACAAATTACCCTGGAGATATTGATTCTTTTAAAGAAATTGTTAAAAGTGTCAGTCATGTTCCAATCATAATTGCAGGTGGTCCTAAAATGGATACTATCCCAGAATTACTTCAAATGGTTTATGATTCAATACAAGCTGGAGGATCGGGTGTAGCTTTCGGACGAAATATCTTTCAATCCGAAGATCCTACAAAAATGGTCAGTGCCATCAGCAAATTAGTACACGGAAATTATAAAATAGAAGAAGTTTTGAAAGAATATAAATTTAGTTAGCATATTCATTACGAGGATAAATATGACGATTTACTCTCTTTTTAAAGAAAAAATTACATCTCAACCAAAAAACCAACAATATAGAGTAATTTTCTCATTTAAAGATCTCTCAAATCGAGAAAAGTTCTTAGAGAAAAATAAAGATTTAAAATTTTTAGGCAAGATAGATTTTATACCTTCTATCTATTTAAATTTAGAGAAAGCCCAAATTATCAATTATGAAAAAGCAAAATTGGTAGAAAAGATCGAAGAAGATCAAAAACTATTTTTATCGATGTTAGATGTGCTTGAAGTTTTAGAAATAAATGATTATAAAAATTCCCAAATCTCATATACAGGAAAAAAAGTAAACGTAGGAATTATTGATGATGGAATAAACAAAAATTTTACATCCATATCTAATATCAATTCTAAACAATATTTCCTCAACGAAATAGTAAAAGATAACGATCTAAAGAACATTAAAAAAGAAATCACACATGGAACTATAATGGCTAGTGTAATTAGCAATCGTTTTAAAAACGTTGATGATAATTATATTGGAATTGCTCCAAATGTAAATTATATTGATTTTAATATCTCTAATTCGGATCAAAAATACTACTTTTCTAATATTTTACAAGTTTTTGATAAAATTATTAAAGAAAATATTGATATTGATATATTACTGATTTCTCTTATAACAAAGGATTGTTCAGATGGGAAAGATATCCTATCCCTAGCTTGCGATCAATTAGTTAATAAAGGAATAATAATTATATGTCCCGCAGGCAATTTTGGACCAGATCCTTATACAATTGGAAGTCCTGGTGCAGCAGAAAAGGTTTTCACCATCGGAGCTCTTACCAAAAATCTTACTATACCTAATTTCAGCGGAAGAGGTCCTACCTTGGATAATAGAACAAAACCAAACATATATTTTCATGGATCTAACGTAATAATACCATTATCTAACAATTTAAGATTAAGAGTTTCTGGTACTAGTGTTTCTGCTTCAATTGGCGTAGGTTTAATTGCGTTAATTAAAGAATTTGATCCAAAAATAACTTATAATGATATAATAGGGTTAATAAAAAAATCGAGGATTAATTTGAATTATGATCCTAAGGATCAAGGATTGGGATCTGTAAAAATTACTGATCTCTTTAGGGAATTAGATTTATATCATGAAAAATTATCAACCTATAATTATTTAACTAAAAGATCTTTGATTTTATCAATTGAATGTTTAATTGTGTTCATTATTATATTCTATTTTTTCTATTTTTTTAATAGTTGGCAATTCTAATAAAACATTATGAGGGAAATAAAATTTATCCAATATTTCATGCTGCTCTACCTTTAGTATTTACTGAAATACCGCAAATAAAGAAACTTAAAATAAATAGATTATCTCTATTAATTGGATCGCTACTTCCAGATATAATTGATAAGCCATTATTTCTTTTAGGGTTAGGAAATGGGAGATTTCTTTCTCATAACCTACTTTTTATGACTATAAGTTTCCTAATTGTTTATTTTTCCTCTAAAAGAAATAAAAACATTTCATTTCCCTTTCTTGCTGGCCTTATTTTTCATCTAATATTAGATATTCCTTATGTTCCTTTATTCTACCCTTTTATTTCTTATGAATTTCATTATCTTGAGGAACCCTTACTATATTGGCTTAGAAAACTATGGACAGATCCATTTGTATTTATTACAGAAATCACAGGTCTACTAATTATGCTCTTTATTTTAATAAAGAATAAATTATATCATAAGAAGGAAATATCCGATTATTTAAGAGGAGTAAATCAAACATTTACAAAGAGCTCAAAAGAAATTGAAATTGATGCCTAATCTTAGAAAAATTGAGATTTTTTAAAATTATATTATTAAGGTAATAAGTTAAATACTAATTATTTAATACATGCCTCATTAATTTTTTAGTAGTATTATGAGCTAATGTATATTCAAATTTTCTGGTACTCCTCTTGAAAAATTACGATATAATTTTTATTCATCCACCTAGAGTATTAAACCCAGATTATGGTAAAAACACTAAATTTAATCGTGGTACTTTTATTTTCATTCCAATGGGAGTTTTTGCTATTGCAGATTTCCTTGAAAAAGAGGGCTTTGGAGTTAAAATTATAAATTATCCTTTAGAACAATATCTAAATCGTAACTGGAATCTATCTGATTTTCTTAAAAACATTGATTTTGGTATATGTGGAATCGATTTACATTGGATACACAATGCACATGGTGCCATTGAAGTTGCTAAAATCGTGAAAAAGATAAATCCTAATGCCAAGGTGGTTCTTGGAGGTTATAGTGCTTCATATTACCATTATCAAATATTAAAATATTATAAAAACGTTGATGCCATAATACGGGGAGATGGAGAAGTTCCATTTTTGAAATTCGTTCAAAAAATTAATCAAAATCAACCTTTGGATTCTGTTCCTAATTTATCTTATAGAGATTCTGATAATAACATTAAAGTCAATCCTATTTCCTATGTAGCAAAGAATTTGGATAATTTAAATTTCACCAATATATCACTTCTAAACAATGCAAAGCAATATTTTGAAAGTAGCAGAAAGATTATGGGAATCTCTTTCAATCTTCCTATTGGACGGGGTTGCCCCTTTAATTGTCCTTTTTGTGCTGGTGGTCAAAGAGCTCAATTAAAAATATCCGGACGTAATAATGTCATTCTCAGAAATCCAGAGAAAGTAATAGAAGATATCAATATTATTCTTAATAAATTTAAAATTCCAAGTGTATTTTTTGGACATGGTACTTATCCTGCTAATTTTAAATATTGGAAGAACTTATTTTGGTTAATTCAAAAAGAAAATATTGACATCGGTGGAGATTTAGAGATATGGAGATTACCGTTTCCTAAAGAAATGTGGAAAATATTTTATAAGACTTTTACTCGCAGATACTCATCAATCAGTATTTCTCCTCGAACAATGTCAGCTAGAGTTCATCAAAAAATAACCGAAATCTGTGATCCCACCTTTAGATTTCCTAAAACTCAAATTAATGATTTGATAAAAAATGCCAATTTATTTCGAAT
Organism: Promethearchaeota archaeon; assembly: GCA_013375485.1. Classification (GTDB taxonomy): domain Archaea; phylum Asgardarchaeota; class Lokiarchaeia; order Sigyniarchaeales; family SOKP01; genus Loki-b32. The sequence goes on from JABXKB010000024.1 coordinate 16,311, forward strand.
GACTCTAAGAATTTGGTTAACAGTTGGTTTTCCATTTCAAACCCGAATTGACGTTCTTAAAGATTTTAATTTTGGGTTGAAATGTGTTTTAAAATATGGAAAATCCAATTTCAAACCAATTACAGTAATGAATGAACCATATTATATTTTCCCGGGGTCTCCTGTACATGAAGCTCCTAAGAAATTTGGTATAAATTTAAAATTCAATTCATTTCCAGAAGTTGTGGAAGTTTTTAAAAGAGCTAAAATATCCCATTTTTATAATGTAATAAATTATGATACCAAAAATTTTTATGGGAATTCGATTCGAATAGCAAATATGTTACTCCTTTTAAGCACTGCACCTACGCTTCTAACAACGGGTTCGAAGTATCCTAAAATGAGATGATTAAAGGACTTATTTATGTTATTATTTTAACTTTTGAATTTATAATTATTAGTTTAATAACAGAGATATAAATATTTAATACTGAAGTTATTAATTTTTATTTAGTAAGATGACTGAAAATAAACTGCTCCATGTAATTGTAGATAATAGAGAACAGAAATTGATGGCTTTATTAGACAAAAAAAAAGATGTAATAACCTATGAATCAAAACAATTAGATATTGCCGACATTGTTGTTTCTAGCGAAGTTGCAATAGAGAGAAAAGAAGGATTTGATTTTGTTTCCTCAATAATGGATAATAGGTTGTTTGAACAGCTCCTTCGATTAAAAGATACATATCAATATCCAATCTTATTATTAGAAGGTTTGAATAATGATGTGTTTGAGAATACTGGTATGAAAATCTCATCAATTTATGGAGCACTCTCATTTATTTCTTATAAATTAGGCATCTCTGTAATTCCAACTAGGAATTTGGAAGATACCGCAATAGTTGTTGAGAGGATTGCTTACCGGGAACAAGTAAAAGATAGCATGCCCATATTTTCAAGAAAAGCACCTAAAGCGATGTCCAAAAAAGAAAGAAGATCTTTTATAATAGAAGGTTTAGCCGATATTGGTTCTAAAAAGGCGAGTACATTAATAGATAAGTTTAAAACACCATATGAGGTATTTAAGGCAATAAAACACACTGAAATAACTTATACGAAAACAGGACGGATTAAAGGGATAAAAGGTGCATTGGAAGATTTAACTGGTTTTGGACCTATATTTGTAGAAAAGAATCAAAAAATTCTTTTTGGTAAAAAGAAAAAAAGTCCTCAGAAAAGGATTAATGATGATTATTAAGATTTTCTAAGTGGATAATTAAACCAACTTATCATGTATTATTTTAAAATTTGAGTAGAATATACAAAAATGGAAACTATTCAATCGAATTTTTAATATCACTTAAATTTTTTGCTGATTTTCTCCTTATAATATTTTAGAAAAAACTTATTGTTTATGGGAGCCGAGATGGAGAATACAACTTCACTGAAAACTTTTAAGCACTATATTTATTTTTGGATTGGTCAATTATTTTCTCTGTTAGGTTCTTCGGTTATAAGTTTTGTAATTATTTTTTGGATAACTATTGAGACTGGAAGTGCTGTAATTCTTTCAGTGGCAACAGTTCTCACTTTCCTTCCAATTGTTATTTTTAGTCCTATAGCGGGAGTATTAGCAGATCGTTGGAATCGTAAAATTTTAATTTTTGTTGCTGACTTTTTTCAAGCAATTACTACATTTGCTTTAATTATCGTATTTTTCCTGAGGATTCCAAATATATGGCTAGTTATTTTCTTTACTAGTTTGAGAAGTGTATTTCAAGCATTTCACATGCCAGCTGCGAATGCAATAATCCCTCTAATGGTACCTAAAGATAAATTAAGTAGAATTAATGGAATTAATTATTTATTCACGGGTTTAATAACAACTATAGGTCCTGTTATTGGTACTACTTTATATGTTTTCCTTACGATAGATCAAACTCTCTGGATAGATATTATCACTTTTTTAATAGCAATTATCCCATTATTTTTGATTAAAATACCTTCAATACATAAGAAAACAGAAAAAAAAGAAAAACGTATGTTTCTCAAGGATTTTAAAATCGGTTTGAATGTTATTAAATCAATACCAGGTCTGCTTGCTCTATTAATATTTGCAAATATGGTTAATTTCTTTATAATGCCATATAACACCTTAATTACTTATTATGTAGCTATATTTCATTTAGGAAGTGCAACACAATTAGCAATTGTAATGTTTTTTCTACAAGGTAGTATATTCATTGGTGCTGTTATTGTTACCATTAAGAAAGAATGGAAAAGAAAAATACCTATTATTGTATTTGGTGTTAGTTTTGAATATATAGGTATAATTATAGCTTCACTCGCACCTTTCGGCAATTTTCTTATAATAAGTATTGGAAGTTTTATTTATGCATTTATGTTTCCTTTTGTAAATACAATGATTATGACAATATTTCAAACCGTAATTCCTCCAGATAAACAAGGTAGGGTTCTTTCAATTTCTGTAGCTATTGCAACAGCAGTATCTCCTATTGGAATGTTAATTTCAGGTCCATTAGCAGAACTCCTTGGAATTGTGTTTCTTTTTATTTTATCCTCAATATTAGGAATTATTTCGATTGTTATAATATGGTTTTTTACCAGTATAAGAAAGTTGGGGGATTATCAAATACCTGAACAAAATCAAGATAATGAGGATGGTAGAAAAAAAATAGAGGATAATTCTTAAAATCTTGGAAGATTGAAAAATATCTTCAAAACTGATTTTTTTGTCAAAGAAATTTTAATCTGAAAAACTTTTTATGTTTTAATTTTTTGAAATCTATTTTAGAAGCTCAATGACCTCCATTAACTTATTTCTTAATTTTCTGTTTTTTTAAAAACTGAACCACTCTATAAAGATGTATTTCAAAAAGCATTTCATCTTGAGGAAATTCTTCTCTTAATTCATTAATTATATTTTCTTTTTCCTTAATTGTTAAGTTCAATTCTTTAAATAGAAGTTCGAAATCATATAAAACAATAATTCACCTCTATAATTCTGGTGGAGCAAGTATCTCTATAGTTTTATACCCCTCCTTTAAGTTAATTAAATTAACACCTATTCGAGTTTTTCTTTTTACTAGATGTTTGAAATTCCAACTTATAAGAATATCAAGAGAATGGACTGTAGTTAAAGCAAGAAGTATCGCATCACTTTCATATTTTTCTGGAATAAGACCCTCTTTAATATATACTTTAGTTAATAGTTTTACTTCGTTGGTAATTTCAATTCTTTTTCCTTTTTTTACATGTGATTTTAATTTATTTTTTATAACTTCGTTAATAATTGCATCAATTTCTTCAATATTTATCTGCGAGTAAAAAAGTTCATAATCATTTATGTTTTTCCAAAAATCTTGTGTTTGTGTTTGGCGAGCTGGATCTCTATCGTCTAACATCGCACTATAGACAGAAGTATCCAAAAATACTTTTAACTTTTTCATTTAAAATTACTTAATTATTTTTTCTCTTATGACACACCTATTTATAGAATACAAAAGTAGCTATTAAAAAATTATGTTTTTATTATTTTATTAAGCAAAATAAATCTTTAGAACCAATTAAATTAAAATATTATTAGTGTGTTTAAAAAAAACCTTCTTCAAAACTTAAAAAAATTTATTTTTCATTCTTAAATTTTAATCTCTTATCTTTATTAGTTATATGTCTATTAAGCTACCATAGATTTTAAAAATTTAAAAAGGAAATTTTGGAATATGATTATTTATTTATCGCTAGTTGCAATATTTTTCTCGAGTATGGTTTATGGTATTATTGGATTTGGAGATGCTTTAATCTTAATACCTATTATAACACCAATAATCGGGATTAGAAATGCTGTAATATTAGTTAATATTTGGGGAACATTTCCTGCTTTTCTAAATTTTATCAAATATAGAGAATACTTAGACAAGGGATATTTTTTTCGATTTCTATCATTAGGAATCCCTGCAACTATTCTTGGAACTTATTTAATCATAATTATACAGGTTGAATGGATAGAATTGACTCTTGGTATTTTTATTTTTGTATATTCCACTTTAAAACTTATTAAATACTTCAAAAATCCCGAAAAAATTGAAGTCAGAAATGAGCTTAATACAACATCTCCTCTTATTTTTGCTGGTGGTTTTTCTTATGGTTTGTTGACAGGCTTGATTAGCGCGGCTGGTCCTATTAATGTAGCATTATTAGAAAAAACTGGCCATTATCGAGAAAGCTTTATTGAAAATTTCGCGGCAATTGGAACCATTTTATCAATTTCAAGAATCCCATTTTATTTTATTGGAGATATCTTCCCATATGAGTTAATTTTAGTATTTATATTTGCTTTCCCGGTAATATTTCTTGGGACCAAACTTGGTCATCAAATCACTCCTAAAATACCAGTAAAGAAATTTCAGATGATCATCTTCTGCTTCCTTATAGGAATTGGCTTAAAATCGATTATTTTATCAAGTATAACCTTATTTAGTTTATTGTGAATATTGTGAGAGGCATAATATGTTCAGTTTAGAAGATTTTTAGAAAATGAGAGTTTATATAATGTCTATAAGTATATCTGTTTAAAAAATAAAAGACATAATCGTAAAATAGATTCAGATTTCAAAAATATTAAATATTACACTCTCATTCTCCTTAATTAACAAAAAATACTTAATAGGTTAATAAAATGAAAATTAAAAGAGAACAATTAGTAGTCTTATTAATAATAGGGCTTATCTTTCCATTAATGATTAATAACAACATTAATTTCAGCGATGAGCAAAAAACTACTGTAATTAATCCAAAAAGCTCGGGGGGTTATACGGTACCCTTTATTCATGTCGACGGTAGTATTGCTAATATTTGGTCAGATACAGCAGATGACTACGGATGGTGTTATTTTGATAATGGATTTTATATTATTGAAAATGTTACAATTGATGCGGATGATTCCCCTACAGGAAGTGGAATTTTAATAAATAATTCGAAAAATGAATATTTTATTATTCGGAATTGTACAATATTTAATGCCGATTATGTTTTCTCTGATTCGGGAATTTTATTAGAAAATACTAACAATGGAACTATTATAAATAATATTTGTTCAGGCAATAACCAGGGTATTTATTTAAAAGATTGTGAAGGAAACAGTATCATAGAGAATAATGCAAGTAATAATAATGTTAATGGAATATTTCTACAAACGAACTGTGATAATAATAATATCACGGGAAACACAGCAAATGACAATACGTTTGGAATACAACTAGAAACAAACTGTGATTATAATAATATCACATTAAATACTGTAAATGACAATGATTATTCTTTTGGTTATGGTATATATATAAATGGTTATTCAGAGATATGTGGTAATAATATAATTTTTAATAATACAGCAAATAAGAATGATGACTACGGTATATATATATATAAAGGTGATGATACTTCTATAATCAACAATACAGCAAAGAATAACAAAGAAGCAGGGATTTCTTTGCATAGTTCTAATGATATTAATGTAACTGGCAACAATATTAACATTAATAATAAATATGGGATATATGTACAGAATTGCGATAATAGTAATATCACAGGTAATACCATCAATAGTAACCTTGAAATAGGGATATATTTATACTCTAATTCTGATAGCAATGAGATTAAGAATAATACAATAAATAGAAACGATTTAGGTATAGCACTGGATCAGAGTGATTACAATAATATCACAGGAAATGACTTGAAATACAATAATTGGTGTATTTATGAAACCGACTGTGTGGGAAATATTATAGAATATAACGATTGTTCATCTCCTACAGTGGAATTCCCAATCTATATTGATGATTATGCTACTGGTGTGGATGCACATAATTGGACATGGGCAAAAGATCGATCATGGTGTTCTGGAACAGGAACATCTTGGGATCCCTATATAATTGAAAATCTTAAAATTAGCGGTTTTGGAATAATAGATTATGGCATTGATATTAGAAATTCAAATGTCTCTTTCATTATTCGAGAGTGCCTAATTTATAATTCTGATCAAGCAGGAATCTATTTAGATAATGTGAATAATTCTCGATTAATCAATAATAATTGTTCTAATAACAATAATGGGATAGATATAGAATATGCCAATAACAATACTATCTCTGGAAACACCGCAAACGGTAATAATCACGATGGGATAAATCTAAAGGAAAGTGATTACAATTATATCACGGGAAACACTGTAAATGATAATGATGACGGAATCTGTATAGATATATCCTGTGACAACAATTTTCTCGGAGGGAACTTTGCAAATGATAACAGAGATTTGGGGATAAGCATAGTGGAGGAGTGCATGAATAATAACATCTCGGGGAACACCGCAAATGGTAATTATGATGGGATAAATTTATATGATAATTGCATTAACAATACTATCTCAGGAAACACCGCAGAGGATAATGATAGAGCAGGAATATATTTATTTGAATGCGATTACAATAGCCTTACAGGAAATAACGCAAGTGGTAATAATAACGGGATTTTTATAGAGGATAAGAATAAGAATAATAATATCACTGGAAATATTCTTAATAATAATGATTGCGGAATAGAAATATACTACAGTGATTTTAATAGCATCATAGGAAACACAGCAAACGACAATAGTGATTGCGGAATAAATATAGAGGGAAGCAACAATAACACAATTTCAGGAAATAATGCTAATAATAACACCAATTTTGGAATGATTTTAGAGGAAGAAAATAATAATAATACGATCTCGGGAAATACAGTAAACAATAACAAGGATACGGGGATATATATGGACGATGATTGTGATTATAATGATATTACTGAAAATATCGTATATAATAACAGTTTAGGAATATATCTCTATTCTGATTGTGGTAACAATTCAATCTATAAAAATCTCTTTCTGAAAAATGGAAAACATTCTGTTGATGATGGAACTGATAACAAATGGAATAGCACGACAATTGGAAATTACTGGGATAATCATACAGGTCCAGATGCTAATAATGATGGAATTGTAGATGATCCTTACACATTTATAGGTGGTTTTGCGGAAAGTATAGATTATTTACCTATAGCTGAAGATGGTGCACCCGTGATAACGATTAATTCACCTATTTCTGGTGATGGGTTTGGTACTACCGCTCCATCTTTCGATGTAACGGTCACCGATAATTTTCTAAATACTATGTGGTACTCCATTGATGGTGGATTACTGAACTATACATTTACCGAAAATGACATGATTAATCAAACTGCCTGGGATGCCTTGTCTGATGGGCCTATTACGCTCCAGTTTTATGCTGATGATTTATTCGGACATATTGGATCTGCTGGAGTTAATATAATAAAAGACACTATAGCCCCAATTATCATCATCAATTCACCTGTTGAAGGAGCTAAATTCGGTAAAACTGCACCCTTGTTCAATATAACTGTCACTGAGGTCAATTTAGACGTTATGTGGTATTCTTTTGATGGAGGAGTAACCACATATGCCATTACAAATAATACCATTTTCAACCAAACAACATGGACAGTCTTAGCCCCGGGAAATGTCACTATTACGTTTTATGTTAGAGATATTGCGGGGAATGAAGCAACTGAGGAAGTAACGGTAATTAAAAGTGTACCAAGCGGATTAGATCCAGGTTTCATCATAATTATTGTGGTTGTTTCTATAGTTGGAGGAGTTGCGGTGATAACCGTTGTGTATATCTTTATGAAAAAAAGAGCAACACCATAATAATTCTTAATTAATTTATTTCTTCTTATTTTTTTTATATCTATATAGGTTGCATTTTATAATCATTAGTTGTATCAAATTTCGGCTTAAGTGTTTCACATAATTTAAAAAAGTGGAATAATTTAATGACAATTGATTTTTTTTTTACCAAATACTTAAAAGGTTGTCTTTCCTAAAAATTCAATATGAGAGGTAGAATCTGTATTTTCATCGGAATTGTCTTTTTGATTCATTTCGTTATTTTTATACCAAATTCTTTAGCAGCAATTATAATACGATATGAGGAAATGCCAATTTTTATAATTTTTACTGTATTCGTAGTTTTTTTAGTTAATATAATTGTAGAATTTGGGGTGGTTTATTTTTTTTTCAGATCTAATGGTTTAGTAAAGAAGGATTTACTTATGTCAATTATATTAATAAACCTTGTTGTTTTTACTCCAAGCTATACAATTCTTTATTTTTTAACGATGTTTTATATTGAGCTTGTTGTTCTCTATAGTATTTTCATTGGAATTTTAATGATACTAGTGGAATGGATATTATATCGTTTAGAATTCCAAAAACTCTTACAACAACAATCTATACAGAAAAAATTATCATTAAAAAAGATTATAATTATATCTACAGTAGCAAACATTGCATCTTTTAGTGTTATCTATTTATATCCTACCATTATGATGATTCAACAGTATATACAATTTCCAGAG
>JABXKB010000291.1 GCA_013375485.1 Promethearchaeota archaeon
ATTTTTTATCAGAATGAGACTATTGTAGACCGAAAAAATCCAGAAATCTTTAATACTCAAAAAGCAATAAAACGCATTAAAACACATCAATCTTTATCAGAAAAATATAAAATTCCTAATTTAGTTGAAATATCCGCTAATACACCTAAGTCAATGCTGAAATATTTGGAGTTTTATTTAGATAATTTTAATCCTCCCTTCGTTTTGGGGGGAGATTTTGAATCAAGAGTGGCAGGAATCGAATATCTTGCAGAGCATGGCATCAAACCGGATCAATATATATATAATACTATTTCAAATCTAAAAAACAAGAAAGAAATAGAAATAATACGCAATTATAAAATAGAATCTGTAGTAATTCTGATACTCGGTTCGGAAAATATGACATCAACCCAAAGATATGCATATATTACTGAGAAAAATCAACCTAATGACGTGAGTATAATTAATGGACTAAAAAAGATTGGTATTGAAAAACTCTGGATTGATGGGGGTGTTGTTAATTTAGAAAGTTTAGCTCATATACTTGAAACACAACAATTAGTTAGCACTTCATTAAAACTTCCCGTTGGTACTGCTCCTAATCTTTTTCTTTTTCAATATTCTTCCCCACGTTTAAATATAAAATATCATACACGATATAGGAGAGCTAGTATAATGTTTATCGCAACATGGTATAGTAATTTCATTTTCTATGGTGCGATTGAAGATGCAAAAGAATCATTTGCATCGGTGTATCAATCAATAGAATTCAGAGACATAATAAAAAACAGAAATATAAAACTATTTAACCAGCTTTGAAAAAAAATTACTTTTTTTCTATCACAAAAACATATAGAATTAGATTGCTGATAAAAAGCTATTAATACTAAGGTTTTAATATTTTAATTTAGTTTATGTAAATTGTATAGAATTTTTATTTTAATCAGTTAATTCCTAATATATGAGTTTAAAAAGAGAAAATTATGATAGATAATCGCTATAGTGATGAAAAAGAGCTAGAAGCCATAAGATTAATAGACCAAGCAGAAACACTTGCTGATCGTGGAAAAGGAAAAGAAGCAATCCATTTTTATGAGAAAGCAGCTTCAATCTACCTTGATCTTGGGAGTTATATAAAATTAGATGAACTTTACATTAGAATTGCTCAAATTATCTCAAGATTTAAGAACAATATTCAAGCGGTTTACAGATTGAAATCTATAATTAGAAAAACTGAAGAATTAAAACTCTATGAAGTTTCTGCAAAACTGTTAATTCAATTAGGAAATATTTCGTTTAAAATGCATGATTGGGAGACTGCTGGAGAAGCTTGGGAAAATGCTTCAGTTTATTTATATAAAACTGATCCTGAAGAGTATAATAATTTATCTTCAATACTTCTCTTAAAAGCTGGTCAATCTTTTGAACGATCGAAGATTAAAAAAGATGCAGGAAAGCGTTTAATATTAAAATCGGTAATGAAAATAAATAAGTTTGATGAACTTTATGAACAAGAAGAAAAACTGGCATTTGATTTGTTATCAAGAAAAGAATTTAAAGCTTCTGCTAAAAAATTCAATGATATTGCTACTTATTTTAGAAAATCTCTAAATGAATTAGATAGTATGTTAGATAAGGAAGAATCAAAAGACACATATCTTAACACTAAAGCACGATTCATTCATTTTGTTGCAGAATACCAAACAGTATCAGCATTGTGCTTAAGAGCATCAGAAGATCGTGCGCATAATGAAAGGATTAAAGAACTTGGAAGTGAGTCTTGTGAACTTTTTAAAGAATCAATTTCTATGCTTAAATCTTACCTTTTTCCGATACAATCAGAATTCGATCATGAAGTCGTTTTAAGAATAACTTTTGATACTATGCTAATAGCTATCATTCAAGGAATGCTAGGCACTCATCAAGTAAATCCAATTGATTATTTAATTGATGGTATTGATAAGAATAAACGATTAGTAAAAGAATTGAAAAATTCACCTTATTACAAAATAACTGAAAGAATGGAGAAATTGGGGATTAAGGAAGCTTTTGAGGAGCTTTCAAAAGTTCATTTAGGGCATTTTGAAACGATAAAAAATACTCTAATTGAATATTTTAAATAATCCTTCATGTTATCAGGCGTTCATATTTTCGATAACCTCTAATACCCATTTCACTCGACTTCCGCATTAATGTTTTATAATTATAAACAATAAGAATGATAACTACAACTAAATCTAATAAAATAGCATAATAAACATTTCCTAATACAGTCGTATTAAGAGGGAATAGAGTATTTGAAATGTTGTTTGAAGCATGAAAAATCATTACTACAAAAATACTTCCATCTGAATTATTATATAACCAAGTTAATAATATTGACATTATGATTACAGCAAAAGTAAAACTCAAAAACGAATCATTAGTGTGAGCTGTATTAGTTATGTAAAACAAAGGTAAATGCCATAAACTCCATATTGCCCCTAAAATTAAACTAGATTCAAGAGCATTCCATTTAAATTGAAGTATATCAAGAACATAGCCTCGCCAACCGAATTCTTCTTGAAAAGGACCAGCAATAAAAAAATAGAAAATAAAATCTACTAGAATAAACATATAATCATTCCAAATACTTAATCTAGGAAATGGTATTCCTTCAGTTACAACTGCCATCAATAACGATATAAAATTCAAGAAGGGTAGCAAAAAAAGAGCTATTAATAAATATCTCCAATTTTCATAATGCCATGCTCTACTCCACAAAATTCTAGCACCCGTTACTCCTTCATTGTATAAAGTGAGAGAAAAAGCTCCAATAAATGGACCAAAACCTCCAATAATTCTTAAAAGATCATATAGAATTCGATATTTGATTATGCCCATTGTTGCTAATAAACTAGGGCACCATAAACTCCAAGAGAATGCAAAAGTGATCACAAAAAATAAGATTAAATTTCTATTATCTTCTTCAATAATTATCGGCATCTTAATTCCCAATCTAGATTAATAGAATTTATAAAAAAATGTTAATCGTATTTTTATTTAATTTATTAGTTATATAATTCCCTAACTCGATGGTTTCTTTTCAGAATATCCCGAAATTTCTGAATATTAATCTATAAGCTATTAGACAGCTAAATTAGATTGCTTTAATACCTACAGTGTTTATTAACCTTTTCATTTCTTCATCGGTTCTGGCAAAGACACCAATATTTCCAATTTGTATTTTTTTAAGACCAACCCTTTTAATAACTTTATAAGTTTCTAAGATCTCATCCAAAGTAGGTGATCTGTATGATTCTAACTTATATTTTGGAAAAAAAGCTAAGATGTGAAATGGAATATTCTCATCAATTTCAAAAATTAGTTGAGCGATTTTTTCAAATTGATCTACTTCAATAAGATTTGGTATATACACAGTAAGTATTTCTAAAACAAAATTTCTTTTAATAATTTCTTTTGGAGAATCAAGAACTGTCTTATTAGATGTTCCACATAATCTTTTGTAAATCTCTTCATCATATGCCTTAATATCAAGCCAAAAAGAATCCAATCCCGCCTTTTGGAAAAGATCCAAGTTCTTTGGAGTGAGTCCATATCCATTTGATTCTAAGAGGACCCAAATATCATCACATTTTTGTTTTATTTTTTTTGTTACCTCAACATAAAAGTTTGCTTGACATGCTATATCCCCACCAGTAAATGCCACAATATTTCTTGCTGGTCCAAATCCCTGAGGTCCTAATACGATATTCTCTTTAGAAACCTTGTTCGGACACATTGGGCTTCGCTTATTGAAAAGAATACAAGAACCACAATGTTTGCATAAATCATTGGCGTAATACATTAATGCCCGTTCTCTTGGCTCTAAAATAGTTACATATTGCTCATATTGTTTACATTCTTCAGCTATTTCATCGGTAGAATACCAATTTCCATTGAAATGCTTTGAAAATTCCCATGAATGGCATTTAAGACAATTATGATTACAACCAGATTGATAAATAGAAAAATAATCTTCTGGTCTTGATAAATGCATGGCAGAGATAACTCTATGATATTGTCTTCCTTCATATTTCAAAGTGGCTTTACACGCTACTTCATTTAAACTATTTTTCATTTTAACTTCACAAGCACCTTTTTTATAACCTTGAATTACCATTTCGCACAATCTTATTGCTTTTTCCATGTCATTGGTATTTATAATTGATATTTATAAAAACTTAATTATATTCTAGAAAAAACGGGTTCAAAATAATTAGAAATTTTACTTTGAAGTTATTATAGATTTTTTCTATATTGGGTTTATGTGTCTTCTTTGTATTTTTTACTGCTATGTAGATACAACAAAAAGTTTATAAAGATAAAATTACTATATTTCTATAAGGTTCTAGTATGTAGAGAACTCTCCATAGATTTCTCTTTGCCGCTATTCCTCTATTAATATTATTAAGCTTTATATATGGATAGTGGATTTTAGGCACATAATAAAAAAATCAAAATAAAAGTAGGTAATTAAAAAGTTGAAGATTTTATATGTTAATCCTGCTCGATTAAGCTCTGGACTTGATGCAATAATTAAAGGACCTCCATTAAGTTTAATTTCAATTGCTGCAATGGTTCCCGAACATGATGCAAAATTATTCGATTTTAAGGTCCATAAGTATAATGAGAACAAATTCCGTTCACTACTGAATCAGAGTGATGTGGTAGCTCTCACAAGTATGACACCCCAAATCTCTAATGCATTTGAAGTTGCTCAAATGGCAAAAGAACAAGGATGTACCACAATAATTGGGGGTTATCAACCCACTTTAGCTCCAGAATCTGTAGCAAAGCATCCCGCAATTGATTTTGCTGTTCGGAATGAAGGTGAACACACTTTTCGAGAATTAATAGAATATCTCGATGGTAACAATAATAATAATGTATTAAGAAATATTGACGGTGTATCATATAAAAACAAAGAAGGGCAAGTGCTTCATAATAAAGATAGAAGATTAGAACCTAACCTTGATAATTTTCCAATGCCTCGAAGAGATCTATTAGATGATAAAAAATATATTTATTTAGGTGCAAGGGTTGCTCAGCTTGAAACTTCAAGAGGATGTCCTCATAATTGTAAATTCTGTTGCATAATTAAGATGTGGCGAGACAATTACCGTCCAGTTACATATCGTACAAAATCAACTAAAAGAATTATGCAAGAAATATATGATATTGATTGGAAAAATGATTTTATCTTTTTCTGTGAAGACAACTTTACTATTAAAATAAAACGAACAAAAAAAATTCTTGAAACCATGATTCGTTCAGGAATTCCAAACAAAATGCTTTTCTCTTGTCAATCTCGAGTTGATTCCCTCTATAGAAACCCTGAGTTAATTGATTTAATGCATAAAGCAGGAATGAGACAAGTTTTCCTCGGTATTGAATCGGTACATCAACAAAGCCTTGATGCGATGAATAAACAAAATACAACTCCTCAAATGGTAATAAAAGTCGTATCTATGCTACAAGATCGTGGAATTTCGATTTTTGGAGGCGTAATCATTGGATTTCCAGGAGAAACTAAGACAATGGTAAGACAAAATATTCAATTTGCGAGATCGCTTAATTTAACTTGTATTCAATTCACACCTATTACAGCTTTTCCAGGAACTGACTTTTATAATGAAATGTCAGAGAAAAATATGATTACTAGTAATGACTATAGGCATTATGATTTGTTTTATCCTATGATGCGTACAGAACAACTAACCAGTAATGAAATGTTTCACTTAGTTGGTGAAGCGTATTCTGCTTATTATCTTAGTAGGGGCTGGCTTCAAATGCTTATAAAAAGATACTTAAATCCATTTGGGAAATTCAATTGGATGACGCGAAATATACCTCGTTTTGCTAAAACGGTGATAGTAAGCGGAAGAGAAATGCTTCAATCAATGGGAATGAATCTATCAATAATTTCTGATGAATTAAAAAAATATATGAAAGAAGGAAAAGTTAACAAATCGTTAATTAAAAATAATTCAAATATTAGCAGAAAAGAAAAAGAACTTGTTCCTCTAGTGAAAAAAGCGACAAAACCAGTAAAAATTTCCAACTAAATTAACTTAGAATGAAATTTAACCCTTTTTCATAATTTGAAG
>JABXKB010000292.1 GCA_013375485.1 Promethearchaeota archaeon
AATTATAAATTTAAATATTTTTACATAAACTCAAATTGGTTTTTATTCATTTCTATTCATATTAAATTGAATATTAATATTAAAAAATATATAAACTCATTTTGATAATAAAGATTTACCTTTTTGGTATTTCTTTATATTCTCCCAAACTTGGAAAAAGATCGAGTTTTAAATGAGGAAAATACATTGCTTCAGCATATTCTTTTTGAAAATTTTTTTCTATTGCAATTTCCACATATTTAATTTTCTTTAAGAGCTCTTGGGCTTTATTTCTTAAATCTCGATTTAACAAACAATGCTGTGCTCCAGTTCCCGCAGCATTTCCGATTTGAAAAATCTTATCAGCAGCAATATCTGGAATCATACCTATAAATTTTGCATTTTGGGCATTTATATAATTACCAAAAGCACCTGCTAGGAAAATTTGTTTAATCATTTGATTATCTTTCAAATGATTCATAATAATTCGTGTTCCAGAATAAAATGCTGCCTTTGCCATTTGAATTTGTCTAATATCGTCTTGACTAACTGTAATTTCCTTACCTATAGAAGTTTCTTCTTTTTTAGCAACAATGAATTCTATTTTCTTATCATTTCTAATGAAACTTTCATGATTAATATATTCTCGATTAAAATTTCCACTTCTAGTAATAATTTTAGATTTTAGCATCTCAGCTATAACATCAACTAAACCTGAACCACATATACCCATTGGTTTTTTATTTTTAATTGTTGTATAAGATACCTCTAAATCTTTGGAGTTAATCCTAATTGTATCAATAGCACCTGCAGCGGCTCTCATCCCATTACTTATATGAGCTCCTTCCAAAGCAGACCCTGCGGCACAAGATCCTACATATAGAATATTTCGATTACCAATGATGATTTCACCATTAGTACCAATATCAATTGCTAAAGTAAGTGATTTTTCGTTATAAATTTGTGAAGAGAGTATTACACCGATGGTATCAGCTCCAATAAACCCCGCAATTATGGGTGCTATATATATATTCCCATTTTTAGAGATATTTAGATTTAATTTCTTTGCTTTTACATTCAGATTTTTCTGAATAACAGGGATAAATGGGCTCATGCCAATATTGACAGGATTGAGTCCTAAAAAGATATGGTGCATAACAGTATTTCCTACTACAGTAGCTTCATAAATCTGAGAAGAATCGATTTTTGCTATACTGCATGTATTTGATATTATTTCATTTAAATCTTTAATTACTACAGAATTTAATTTTTGAAGGTTTTCATTATTCTCCTTTATAAGCGTTAATCGAGTTATCAGATCTTCTCCATAAGCAGTTTGACTGTTTAATTTTGACCCAACCGCATAAATTTTGCCATTATTTAAATTAATTAAATAACCTACTATTGTTGTTGTCCCAATGTCGAAAGCAATTCCAAATTTATCTTTAATAGTATTACCTGGTTCACAAGTAATAATATTGGTATTATTCCATAAAACTATTGTAATCTTATGATCACTTTCTCTTAAGATATTTGGTATATTCTTCAAAACATTAAAATCAATATTGATAATATCATTTCTCTTTAAATTAGGTAATTTAGCCCTTAATGATTCTTCTATTCTTTCAAAATCAGCATAAGGTTCTTCTAATGATGGGTCTCTAACTTCAGTATAAACTTTTTGAATGGTTGGTTGTATTTTCGTCCCTTTACTTATTCCTGTGATTAAGATTTTAAAATCCTCTAACAATGTATCACTTGGTAAAAAAATTCTAAATTGAGGTTGTGTGAGTTTTTCTAAATGATTCAAATTATTCTTATTCAGTTTTGTCTGACAGGCAAGGCGCCATCCATTTCTAAGTTCAACCTCAGTTAAAAAACTTTTTTCAGTTTTAGTTGGAGTAGTTAAAAACTCTTTACCCTTTTGAACAAGAAGTTTACATTTTCCACAGGTTCCTAAACCTCCACATATCGATCTTATCTGCACATCTAAATCTGAAAGAATTTCATAAAGAGAACCATCACTTGAAAAATATACTCTTCTGGAAATTGGTTCAAAATCGATAATGATACTTCTATTTTTTATCTCCATATCTTCTTTTCATTAATGAATATTATTTTTTTTTTTAATTTGAATTCAAAATTCTTGAAAATTCAAAATGATTTATCGTTTTTAGTAATTTAGGTAAAATAATTATCACAATATAAAAAGTTTAATTACTTGGAGTGGTTAAATTAAAATAAGAATAAGAATAGAATTTTTAATTTCAAAATTAGATTAAACAGGTTTGTTTTAATTGCAAAATCCAGAAGAATTAGCACAAGAAGCTTTAAGTTATTTAGATCTTGCCCAGAAACTTGAAGAAGAAAAAGATATTGAAAATGCAATTTCACATTATCAAAAAGCTGCCGATTTTCTCAAACAAAGCGGATTTTTAATGCATAGAATTCAAGAAATATATGATAGAATTGGTGAATTAAAAGAATTTCTAAAGAAAGAAACACTCTATCAACAAATTCAAACTAAAGCTCAAATTGAACAATTACAAGATCGAGCCTTTAATTTATTAGAGGGTGCTAAGAAATTAGAATTTGATGGTTTCTTTGAAGATGCGATTCAACAATATTTATCTGCTATTCAATTATTAGTTCAGGCTGGTTGGTCCGAATCTCAATTATTCGATGTAAAAACAAAGATTAACAAACTTACTCAAGATATAGAAAAAAAAAAAACTATTCAACAACCACAACAACATATACCAGAATTACAGAAACCAACTACACAAATACTCCAAGAAGAAAAACCTCAAGTTGTTGGTATGTTTGGACAAAAAAGTAGTATAGGAAAAGCAGAAGTTATCGAACAGTTTAGAGCAAAGAGAAAACATGAAGAGGACATTCAAAATCAAGCGTTTGAACATATTGATGCAGCCAAAATGTTTGAAAAGGATAAGAAATTTGATAATGCTATATTAAATTATGAAAGAGCTATTGAATTATTGACTTCTATTGGTTGGAGTGCTCAGATCCAAAATATTCAAACTTTAATTGCAAAACTCAAAAAAGATAAAAGAGAATTCGAGTCTATTCAAGCTCAACATTCCACATTCTTAGAAACTAGTGACATTGAAGAACAGAAAGTTATTTTAGAACAGGAGGTAGAATTAAAAAAAGAAAAGTTAAATGAATTTGATTCAAAGAAAAAACACGAGGAACAAATTCAATTCAAAGCATTTAATTTGATAGATATTGGTAATAGACTTGAAAGAGAGCGAAAGTATGCTGAAGCAATTAAAAAGTTTAATCAAGCAATTGAACATCTTAGATCAATAGAATGGGATTCTTATATCCAACCTATTGTAAATTTAGTTAACCAAATAAAGGATAAGCAAAAGAGAGAGCAAATAGCTGATCAGTTAAAAGAAAAGAGACAAAAAAATTTAACTATACTTCAGGATTCGATATATAAAAAGCAAAAGGCTCAAGTAGTCAAATCAACAAAAGAATTAGACAATAAAAGAAAGGAATATGAAGAAAAAAGAAAAGATGAGATTAGGAAAGAAGAAGCTCTCTTTACAATATTAGATAAGGCAGATAAAATTTTAAAAGAAAAAGATTTCGCTAATGCTATAAATGAATATCAGAAGGCATTATCGATTTTAGCTGATTTAGGTTCAGGTTGGGAAACTTATACATCTATGATTAAAAATACTATTTCTAATGTAGATAATTTGAAGAATTCCCAACTTACAAAAAAAATTGAAGAACAGAAGAAATTAGAGGAAAAAGAACGAGAAGAATTAGAATTTCAAAAACAAATTGCAATTCATTTAGATAAGGAACGCAATCGATTAAAAAAGAAAGAAATTGTTATCAAAGATCGTGAAGAGGAAATTGAGTTTTTTGAAAATCGTAAAAACATTGCTTTTGAATTCTTAGATTCTGCTATAGATTCCTTAAAACAAGCTGAATATGAAAAAACTATTCTAGCTTATCAAAATGCAGCCAATAATTTTGCCGAAATTCAATGGATGGAAGAAATTCCATTGATTGAAGAATCAATAAGAGAAGTTGAAGAGTTACAAAGAACCCAAAATATCCTGAAACAAAAGAAACTACAAGATGCCATTGAAAGACAAAAGGAAGAAGAAGAGTTCCAAAAACAAATTTCTAAATATTTACAACAAGAACGTGAGAAACTCAAGAAAAAAGATGTTGAATTAATGGAACGGGAAAAGCAAGCAAAGTATCGAGAAGAAAGAAGAATAGCAGGGTTTAAATTACTTGAAGAGGCTCAAAATAATGTAAAACAAGGAAATTTTGATGATGCCATTGAGATTTTAAAGTACGCTATAAATTTTTTTGCTGACATTGAATGGCAGAATGAAATTAACCTGATACAGAACTCCATTATAGAAATTGAAAATAAAAAACGAGAGGTAGAATTACAAAATCAAATTAGAATGCAAACAGAATTAGATCGGGAAAAACAAGAAAGAATATTTCAAGATTATGTTACAAATGAAATGAAAACGCAAAAGGATAAATTAAGGGAAAGGAAAATTATTTTACGTGAAAGGGAAAAAGAATTAGCCTCTCGAGAAAAGAAGAAACAAGAAGCATTTAATTTATTAGAAAAAGCTCAAGATTTTCTTTCTCATGGAAAATTTGATGATGTCCTTGAAATTTATTATAACGTAGTGAATTTGCTTGCTCAAATTCAATGGACTGAAGAAATACCAATAATTCAAGAAGCCATTCAAAACATAGAAAACAGAAAAAGAGAGAATGAATTAAATAAACAAAAAATAATGCAAAAATCGATAAAAAAAGAAGCTGCCGATAAAGCTTTTATTGAACAAATTAAGCATCAGAGAGAGAGAAAAAGAGTTGAAGTTTTAAAAGAGAAAGAACAAACTGAAATACAAAAACAACTCTCTGCTCAAAATTTAGCTAAACAGCAAAAAGCATTTAGTTTGATGGAAGATGGAGATATTCTTATTGAAGAAAGAAGGTTTAATGAGGTGATAAGTAATTATAATAAAGCTATAGAGCTTTTAAAGGGTATTGGTTGGGAAGAAGGATATTTAATACTGTTACGCGAAAATATTCAAACTATTGAATCAAAGAAAAGAGAATATGAAAAAGAAAAGCAAATTGAATTTGAGATCGCTTTAAAGCAACAAAAAGAGGATGAGTTATTTCAAAAAAGAATCAGTGAATACATGGTAAAAGAACAAGCAAAATTCAAAGCCAAAGAAATTGAGATTCGTAAAAGAGAAGATTTATTAAAAAACATGGAAAATCGAAAGTTAGAAGCATTTAAAATAATGGATAATGCTGATAAACTATTAAATAATGGTGATTACGATGGGTCCATAAAAAATTACCTTCAAGTAGAAATATTGTTAAATGAAATTAATTTTCCAACTGGAGTTATAAGAGAAATGATTCAAAGGATTCAAGAGAAAAAAAGAGAAGAAAATACAAATAAAATGAAAGAATTAGAACTAAACCTTAGAAGACAACAAGAAGAACAATTGTTTCAACAACAAATTTTGGAGAAAATTAATTTAGAAGAACAAAAAATGAAAGAAAAGCAAGAAAAACTATTGAAACAAGAAGAATTAAGAGTTATTGAAGAACAGAGAAAACAGCAAGCATTCAATGTTTTGGAACAGGCTCAAAAAAAAATTGAACAAAATAAATTTGATGACGCAATTGATTTGTATAATAATGCTAAAGAAATATTTATAGAAATCCAATGGAGGGAACAAGTTAATTTAATTGAGAAAGCTATAATTACAATTGAGAATAAAAAACGAGAAGCAGAAATACAAAAACAAAAGGAATTAGAAGAGTCTCTAAACCAAGAAAAACTAGAAAGTACTTTTCACAAAAACCTTGTTAAAGAAATGAAAATAGAACGTGATGAATTAAGGAAAAGAGAAATAAGTTTTAGAGAAAGAGAAAAAGAACTGGCTTATAGGGAAAAAAGGAAAGAAGAATCATTCAAACTATTAGAACAAGCTCAAAATTATCTTTCACAAGGGAAATTTGATAATGCCCTAGAAATTTATCAGAATGTAGCAAATATTTTTGCACAAATTCAATGGACTGATGAAATTCCAATTAT
>JABXKB010000293.1 GCA_013375485.1 Promethearchaeota archaeon
TATTAAGTTTATATTTTTCTTCGAGTTTTTTATCCTTTACAAGAATCATAATCTCTGCCTCAAGAGGATGAAGTCCTTGCAAAAGACTAATAAACATATTTTCTCTTTTTACACCTGAAAGTGCATCATTTCCTCCACGAATAAAATTATAAAAATTTTTATACTCTTTACGAATACTGGTTTTTCCCTGATCAGTAGCCCCCAATGATTTAGTTCCAATTTCTTCCATCTTAGAAACCGAATCATTTATTTTTTCAGATAAAGTTCCACTGAATGATGTTTGTTCATCTGCAGCAGCATAAGGGACATCACCAGCTGGAAGAGCACTTTGAATTTTATTGTCGTAATTCCATACGAAAATAGATCTAAGAGAATCGTCTTTATATTTTTCAAGAATTTCTACTTTTTTAGCATTAGTTCTTTGTCTAGATGCAAGAGAAAGAACCTCAAAAGCAAATGGATTTGCTGCTAATGTAGTTGGCGGTGCAGGTGTTGATTTTGGTTTAGATGTCCTGGAAGGCGATCTCTTTACAGAAGATGCACTCTTTTTAACACTAGTTTTTTCACTAGTCGTTTTCTTCGTCTGTCTCGTTGTCATAATTGTTTTCAAACCTCACGGCTAATATTTGGTCGGGTATCAAATTACCATTTTCATCCAAAAATTCTGGATGTAGTGCATTTAATGTAGGAATATTTATGTAATTCATTATATACTCTCTAGCAACCCATCCCCCCAAAAGACCAATTATAAAAAATAAGATCGATATAAATGATCCAAATACTAAACTGATTGCTAACATTTTTCCGTCCTGTGGGAAACTACTTTTTTTTCCTAAAATCTAAGGAAAATTCTGAGTAGATGGTTACTTCCCAATTAAGAAAGCAAACCATCTTATTGAATAAGATATGAAAAGTTTTTGGTTGCTTTCTTTTCCTCCCATTAAGTAAAAAATCAACTCCACGATTAACATGGGTATTTTTATTTATATCTTTCATGGAACCATATTATTCTCCTTTAGAAATAAGACAGTTTCTCTACAACCACCAATAAAATCTTCATTATACATTACTTGTGGGAACGATGCTCCATGACCAAAAAGAGTATAAAATTGCTGCTTTGTAAAGTCTTCATCCAAAATTCTTTCCTCGAATGATTGTTTAGTAAGATAAAAAGCATTTTTAACTTTCGTACAATATGGACAATTAATTTTACTATAGATTTTGAACATTTTATTCTGGTTTAAACTCCTTTAGTTCACTTTGTTTTAATAACTGTTTGTTTGTTTCTTCCCTATACATTATTTCTGAAGGAATCTCCCTCCAAGATCCACCGACACCACCCTCCATATTTACAACTATTTCATTGGTAGGGAGTTGCTTTTGAGATTCTGATTCTACATCAATTATTTGATCGAGAATATATTTATTTTTAGTATAAGTTTTATTGTGAGGATCAAGAGATACAATCAAAATTGCATCCCTTTCATCACTACATTCGCATAGTTTTTTTCCAGTTTTAATTTCAATTACAGACCAATTACTCATTTTAAAATCCTCATAATTTATTAATTTATAATGTTATTTTTTCCCCTATCTTTAACATCTCTATCGGAACCAATAAATTTATTTCTATTCAATATATTATTATTAGCATGATCTAAGTCGCTTACACTGCTTCCAAATGGATAACCTTTATCAGCATCGCAATAAGTTCGTTTACCTTCTCTAGCTCCTAAGAAAATTCCATAATTACCCCAAGACAATTCTTTTAAATCAAAAGCATTATCTACAATATAATTATGCTGAGGTTTTTGATGCCTTACTGTACCACCTTCTCCACAATTTCTATACAAATAAATTCCTCCTCCAGGAGTTTTTTCAAATATGTTTTCTGAAATTGTATTATGAGCAGATCCGTCTACAGCAATAACTTCACGAACTCTAAATTGTCTAGGAGTCCAATTTCCTTCGACGCTAAAAGTATTATTATGTATCATATTATACCCACTTTCAGCATCCATATAGAGAGCAACTGAATTAGATTCTCCTGTAAAAATAGAATCTATTACAGTCATGTTGGTTGTTCCTGGCCCTATGTAAAGAGGAATTTTACCCACTCCAGTTATTTCCACATTCTCTATACGAACATATTTTGGGGCAATATCTTGAGCCCTTTTGGTGTGACCTAGAGTATGTGATGATTCCTTCACTGCCTCGGATTCACCATTTCTACCGAGACCAATTGTACGAATTGAACCAGTAATTTTACAATTTTTAATCGTAACATTGGTTATTTGTTTATTATCAGTAGATTCGATTCTAATCTCTGTGGGATTACCTTTTTTAAATTTTTTACCTTTGCAATCCAATACAGTATTGCTTTCGGTAATTTTGTGAGTTTTATATTTAACTACACTCTTTTCTCCACAAGATGTTATTAATAGTGGTAGAAGTAATCCCAAAAGATATTTTACTTTCATATTCTTTAATTTTTTTCTATATGGTATGGACTATATAGGTTTAAATATTCAACTTTAAATCGAATAAACTGCATTTACACAACAAAAACATCCCTGCGTCGGTTTTAAAATTTTATAGGGGAACATGAAACTGTTTGGAAATATAATAACAGAGTCTTGTTTTAATTTATATTTTAATTCATTTAAACCTTCATAGAAAGTAATTCCTCCTCCATCATAATCATCATTCAAAATGTAAATACATCTCAGATTAGATTTTAGATCTCTTTGATGCACTTCAGAAAGAGTATTGACTTCAAGATCTGATGATGACTCTTTAGAATTTGAGAGTATTACTTTACGATCCTCACATTTAATGTTTTTATTTAAACTTAAACCATACTTTTCACAATACTTGTTTACAATTTTTAATTCATTCTGACTAATTTTAGATAAAATTGAGTCAAATTTAGTTGAGCTATTAATATATTTCACTAACTGTGATTCATTCACTAAGTCAAGGACTTCGTTCGTCGAAAGTGATAAATTTTCATCACAAATTTTATTATCATCAAAAACTTCAATGAAATCAAATAAAGAATCAGATGATTTAATTTTTAACTCTACCTTTTTTTCCTCTGTCTTCTCTTTATCTAGGACTCTATCAATAATTTCTTGCTTGTTTTCTGGTATTAAACGATATGAATCAAAGTATCTTGAATCTGGATCTGGTTCAGAAGAGTTTTCAGAAGAGTTTAATTTGTTTAAAAAATTCAAATTTTTTAAGAATTTATTCATATTCATTGATTTTTCTTCCTCGGTTAATTCTTGTCTTTGACCAAACTTTATATTATCAAAAAACGTATAGGCGCAATCTCCCCTACTCCTAACATAGTGCAAAAAGACTTGTGTATATTGTTCGCCAGGGTATTCATCTCTCCAATGATAGGCTTCTCTTCCTCGATAGAGTATTGCATCTCCTTGATCCAGGGTAATTAAAGAAGGAGGCCCTTCAAGATCATCATCTCTCTTAGGAGCCTCCATATTAATATCCCAGTATTTATCGCCTTTCAAATGTAATGTTAAAGATATCTCGCAAGCATCTCTATCTTTATGCCTTGCTAATTTTTCTCCATGCCTATATGATCTGGCATATGAATATGTCGGAAGTACGGTTTCCCCAAGAAGTTCAGATACTCTAGGAGTACTTTCACATAAAAGTTCAAGAAATTCAATATAATTGTAATATGACGGACTTAAATTGCATTGATCATCTGGAATAGTTAAATCTTGATTTTCAATAATAAATTGATTAAAGTTTGAAGCTAAATCTTCGCATCTAGTTTTATCTAAAAATCTAGGAACAACTTTATAATAATAGTCGTAATCATTTAAATCTTTCATAGTTCTACACAATAGTTTTTAGAGCCTCTTCCCAATCTTTTTGGAACATTTCCAATCCTCTATTTGTTAGAATATTGTTATACATCTTCCAAAATACAGAAGGTGGGATAGTAATAATATCTGCCCCAGCAATTGCAGATTTTTCTGTTTGCATCACATCTCGAACAGATGCTGCAAGAATGTTGGGAGTTTTGCCATTCCATTGATCATAAACGGAGCGGAGGTTTTTAATCAATCTAATCTCATCGACTGAATTATCTCTCCATCTTCCCAAAAATGGCGAGATGTATGTTGCTCCTGCTTTTGCTGAGAGAATTGCTTGCGCAACAGAGAAGACAAGAGTGACATTAACTTTAATATCAAGATTAGAGAGTTGTCTGCAAGCCTTTAGACCTTCTACAGTACATGGAACTTTAATTGTAATGGCAGGAGCAATTGAAATAAAATCTTCTGCCTGTTTAAGCATATCTTCAGCAGTATCTGCCACTACTTCACAAGAAATACTTTCAAAGTGGGGATATTCTAGTGCAAGAAGTTTTGCAGTAGAGTAAAGTGAATTTCCACTTTTTAAAATAAGAGTGGGATTTGTAGTTACACCATCAATCAATCCAGTTTCATTAGCAGCACGAATTTCATTCAGGTCTGCTGTATCAAGAAATATTTTCATTTAAATCTCCAAGGGTTTCTGTGAAAGGGTTTTGTTGGGTGCCATGGAGATGATTTCACAAGAATGATTACCCATCCCAACATAATAGCAAACAACAAAAAAGTATAGAGTAGACTCATAATTATTCTTTTTGAGGTTCTTTTGATGAAATAACTGGACTTTTGGTTTTATTTTTAATCACAATAAACGCATCTTTTTGATACGATACAGTTCCATATGGTTTTGCCCATTTAGGATTCGCATCCGGGTGTGTTGCTGTTCCAGTAACAGCAACACCGCCAATTTCAACTTCAATATCTTCTGTAATGACATCCCATCCTAGTGTTTCTATAGCGGATAAGATAGCATCTGAACTGTATTTGATTCTCATGGCATATTCTCTTCTTGATGCGTAAGAATTACACAATCACTAACAGGATATGCAGTGCATGTTAAGATCCACCCCTCTTCTACCTGCTCATCATCCAGAAAACTTTGTTCTGAATTATCCACAGATCCCTCTACTAATTTTCCGGCACAGCAAGAACATGCCCCGGCTCTACATGAATAAGGGAGATCAATTCCTGCCTCATCGGCAGCTTCTAAAATGTATTGATCATCTGGACAATCAATTACATCTTCAGTTCC
This sequence comes from Promethearchaeota archaeon, assembly GCA_013375485.1. GTDB lineage: Archaea > Asgardarchaeota > Lokiarchaeia > Sigyniarchaeales > SOKP01 > Loki-b32. Next base: position 5,158 of record JABXKB010000293.1, read on the forward strand.
ATCTGGTTGACGGAGAGTTACTTTAAAATTCATAAAATTTTCAATTTAATAATTAGTTACAAATTTATGTATAAGTTATTATACTTAGTATTCTTAAAGACGGTTCCTAGTTAGAACCATTATTGAGTGGAATATAATTCCCACACACTGCATTGCAGACGAAAAGATTGGATAAATTAAGAACCACAGAACTGCTAACACTCCAATTTCCTTTGCAATTGTCTGAGACATTCCAAAAGAATCTATCATTAAAGATGTAATTGCACCGTAAAACATTAGTGGAAAAATAAAGTATCCAACTACCAATAACATTATCAATATACCAGAACTCACCCATCTCATTGACATTACCATCATAAAAATAAAAAGTGTTTCTAGAGTCGCTTAGTGACATCAACATTCTACCATACCAGATTCTATTGTCAATGGTCTTCACAAAATTTTCACAAAGTAACTCAGAACCAAAATTTCATTTAGCGATATCTTTCAGGAACATAACTAGAATCCTCTTCAAGTTTAGATAAGATTGTTCCGTAGGATTTAAACATCCTATCTCCTGCTATAAAACATCTTTGTCTAGTCCAAGCAGCATCCATGAGAAGTTTAACTTCTTCTTCTGAGAACACAAAAGTTTTTTCGGTCATTATTTTTTCCTCTATGTTTTTAAATAGTCTTTGACCATTTGTCCATATTTATCTACACAATTACACCATTCATTGCGAAGATTTTTTTCTTCAGTCAAGAGTTCTCTAGAAATATATTTAGAGTTTTCCCTTAATTTTATAATAATATTGTATATATTTTTCCACTTGTTCCAAATCTCAGAGCACTCTAATTCTTTTTTCGCAAATATTCATACCTCACAAAATTACTCCGATTTCCTAACAAATATTTATGATTTGAATGTAGTTAATTAAATTAAAAAGTGGAATCCATGTTATAAGAAAT
>JABXKB010000294.1 GCA_013375485.1 Promethearchaeota archaeon
TGTTTCAATTTCCTCTTCAGTACATGCTCCCGCAACTCCCCATAAACATGGTTCATCTTGTGGAATCTCTATATCCACACCCAAGCTAATAACATTATATTGGAAGTATTCCCATATGAATGGAGGGGCACCTGCTCTAGCTGTTGTTGTTAAGCCCAAGATTGTTGTTAAAACAGCTAAACCTACTAATACTTTCGGTATTAATTTAGATCTATTAATTTTGATCAACTCTTTTTTTTGATTATATTTAATATTATTTGATTTTTGTTAGATTTTCCGAATCGATTCGCCTAACTTTAGCATATTTTAATAAACTCATTATATACTAAAAAATAACGGATTCCTCATTATTCGGTTTTATTAATAAATTAGATTACATTCATATTTAAATATTTTGGTATTAATCGAATAATGGAAATCAGAATTTTCAAAAAATCTTTTATAATTTTATAATAAAAATATGATTTTATATGAATCGATTCGATTTAATCCTACAAACTAATATGAAAGTAGTAAGATTATTAATATAATCGATTCTTTATTATTCGTATTATTAACAATACTTATAAACTTGAATTGATTCTATTAAAACAAATAAAGAGAAAAAACAAAGTGAAGTAGTTAATAAAAATTTGTTTTTTAACATTCATTAAATTGTCTTAAAGGTGGCTGGTATGGAAGAAAATCAAATAAAACCAACAATTGATAGTTCAGTTTTAACAGGAATACGATTTAGAATATGGGGTCTATTAAACGTATATCCTGAATTAAGTTTTACTGAACTAGCAAAAAGATTAGGAAAGTCAAAATCTACAATACATCCTCATTTGCAAAAATTAATCGAGCTTGGAATTGTTGAAATTTCTAAAAGAGAACATGTTAGGGCCAATATAGAAGCCCATTATTATTCTCTAACTCCTGATGCTAATGAAAAACTCTTAGTAGCCGGTTATGATCTTTCACAAGGTATTGATATGGAATTTGTTCAAAAGGTTGCTAAATCAAACAAATCTGTAGCAATTTATAATAGAAATATTTTGGATAAATATATCAAATTCTGCGAATATGTTGAAGAAACTGATTCTGATGATATAGTAGAAATTTGTAAAGACATTTATAAAACAGTAAATTTAACAAAGCTCGATATTAGCCATTTTTTTATGGGTGAGTTCTTTCTAACTGAGAATCAATGGAAGAGATGGCAAAAACTATTTTATAAATTAGCTTTGGAATTTGAGGAACAGTGTATCAAGGAGCAAAAGGAAAACCCTAATCAAGAAAAATATATTTATTTTTTTAACACGGGCATACCTGTTAAAATTCTATTTGAAGAAATGGAGTTAAAAAAATTTACAAATAAAAAATAAAAATATAATCCTTTTATTACAAGCAATAAATCTTATTTATTTACTTTTTTTGATAAATAATGCTTTTCTTTATCATTTTGATGGGTTTATAAGACTCTTTCGCCCTTCTTAATCCTTCTATTCCTAAATCCTGTTCTCTATTAACATGAACCGCATCTATACAGCAATTTTTTAAGAAGAAGTTATTGATTGCTTGATAGGAGCCTTCATATTCCATATGCGCCTTCTCAATATGAATGACTAAAGTCTTGTCATTTAACATTTCACCAAATGTATAAGCAGCACATTTATCATCTACACATAGTAATCCACCACTAAAACCAAGTGTGCTAAAATTATTCAATGCTTCATATATTGCTTCTTGTTCCGCTTCTAAACTTTCGTCTTCAGTGCACGCTCTCATAATACACCATTCTAATTGGAGTTCTTTGCATTTTTCAATAAGTTTTTCCGTTAATAATTTAAAATCATAATTATAATTGCTTAAGAATTTTTGTAACCATCTTCTATTTTGCCGGTACTTGTTTCCCGCTAAATTAAGAATTTCATCTTTGTTATAAACGTAATCCCAATTATTCAGATCTTCAAGGCAAACTAGATTTAAATCATTAAATTTCTCGTTTTCAGTTAGTTTTTCACAAATGTATTCTGGAACCCTATGAACTTCTATATTTCCTAGATTTTCAAATAATTCAATAATGATTTTGTCAGGAGTAGAACCAATCGGAAGAAAGAAGTAAAGATAATCTTTAGAGTCAGAATTAATTGGTTTTTTTCTATTTTTCAAATAATCATTAGAAAATAAGATTAAATGCTCCTTAAATTCCATGAATAAGAAATTATAATAATTTCTCCACATGAAGAGGTTTGTAAATGTAAATTCGGAAGTCTCTGGTGGATATTTATGGATATATTCATCAAACAGTTTTTTATCTGTTATTTCAATAGGTTTTCCCGTGCTAAGATCCATGGTTAATTAACTATTTAAAGAACTTTAAAAGGATTATCCTTTTAGATTAGATAATTGAAATAAATAGGCGTTCTTAAATGGTCTTTTTATTTGCATATCTCATCTCTCTCATCTTATCGTAAATTTCAAAATGTGGTTTAATATCTAAATATTCTTTCCTGATTTTTGCTTCAAATTAAACTCTTTTGAATTTATCACTTGAATAAATAATTTCAGAACTCTTAAGTATTGAAAAAAGAAATCTTAAAGGTTTATCATTTAAAATTTTTACTTCTGCTGATTTAATCTCTTCAAAAACATCTCTAAGCTTTTTCTCTAATTTTCCAGCTATTTTTGCTTCATACCTTAGCTTAGGTTTAAAACTATTACTAATTAATAATCCAACATCAATATCTTCATAAAAATCACTGTCTAATACAGAACCATAAAGATAAGATGCAATTATCTCTTTTCTTTCTACTAAAATTTGTGCTAATGCCTTCTTAATTTCTTCAATTTTCATTTTATAATAATTCTAATGTACTTTCAATTAAATATATTTTATGGGAACAAACAAAAAATTTTTCATTTCAGTATAAAATAAAATTATGTAATAATTTATAGTAATAATCAACCTAAAATTGCATATACATGTCAAGAAAAATTGATAAAGATATCGAGCAGTATTATGCAGACAGAGTATATGAATATGATAAGACGTATTTGAGACCTGAGCGCCAAAAAGATATTAAAAAGCTTCATAAATTGCTAAAGAACCTATTAAACGGTCATATAGTACTTGAGGTTGCATGTGGAACTGGTTATTGGACTAAGACAATTGCTTCTGTTTCAAAATTTATCACTGCTGTTGATATAAATAATATAGTTCTTCAAATTGCAAAAAACCGCGAGATTCCTTCAAATAAGGTAATTTTTGTTCAAGATGATGTTTATTCATTAAATAAAATTCAGAATAATTTTTCAGCAGGTTTTGCTGGTTTTTGGTGGTCTCATGTATTAAAATCCAGATTAAAAGGATTTCTTGCCTTATTTCAATCAAAACTTCAATTAGATGCTCTTGTTGTTTTTATTGATAATCGACGTGTGAAGAGAAGCTCTACCCCAATAATTCGAATTGATAATGATGGAAATACTTATCAGATAAGGAAATTAGAAGACGGTCGAGAATATGAAGTATTGAAAAATTTTCCTACTAAGCAAGAAATTCTCGAAACTCTTGGAAATAAAATTAAAAATTTTAAGATGGAACTTTTAAAGCATTTTTGGCTTGTTTCATATAATATTCAAGAATAAGTTTCTTAAACTGACTTAATTACCCCAAAAAAATCTTGTATAACAGTAATTCTAATTTTAAATAAAAAAGAGTTATTTTTTTGATTTTGGGAAAAATTTTTCTTAAAAAATTTCGTGTATAAGCTAATTTTTATATAAAAAGATTTCTCTATTCCTTGAAAATAATCTTATAATAAGAAGAAAAATAAAAAAAAAAAATATATTAAGAATCTATAATTTCTTTACGATTAAATCTGCCAAACGATTGCTGTATCCCCATTCGTTGTCGTACCAGCTAACGACACCACAGAAAGTACCACCGATTACTTTGGTCCACAAGCTAGAGAAAATAGAACTTGCGGGATTGCCAACAATATCGGTAGTTACTATTGCATCGTCAGTATATTCTAAAATTCCTTTTAGATAACCCGATGCAGCTTCTTTCATTTTAGTGTTAACATCATCTACTGTTGTAGATTTCTCTAGATTTACTTTTAAATCAACAACGCTCCCGTTTGGGGTTGGAATACGCATTGCAATACCATCCATTTTACCGTTTAATTCTGGAAACACGACACCAATTGCTTTAGCTGCACCAGTGGATGTTGGAACGATGTTTGCTGCACAAGCTCGACCACGAATCATTTTTATGGGATCTGCTGCTCTTGCTGTATCAACTGGTCGTTGATCGCCTGTATATGAATGAACTGTAGTCATCATTCCGTTAACAATTCCATAATTGTCCATTAATACTTTTACTACAGGTCCAAGACAATTGGTTGTACAAGAAGCATTCGAAATGATTTTATGTTCGTTAGTTAATTTATCGTCATTACAACCTATTACAACGGTAAAATCAGGATTTACCGCAGGGGCACTTATTAAAACTTTCTTAGCTCCAGCCTCTAAATGCTTTGCGGCGCCCTCTCTTTTCGTAAAGAATCCAGTGGATTCGAGAGCAATGTCAATATTATTACTAGCATGCGGCAAGTTTGCTGGATCTCGTTCTGCAGTGATTGGAATGTCCTTTCCATTTATAACTAAGGATTTTTCTCTAGCCTCTACAGTACCTTTAAACTTACCAAAAACAGTATCATATTTTAAGACATAAGCTAAGTATTTTGGTTCAAATAAGTCATTAATTGAGACGACATCGATATCATTAGGATACTTTTCACACAGTGCTCTAAAGAAATTTCTTCCAATACGCCCGAAACCATTTATTGCGACTCTTTTTGCCATTTGTTTTCACTTTATATATTTTTGATTTTAGTTCTTTTTGTTAGAAATATCAAACTAAATATGTGGTAGAAAGTATTTTAATTTTATAGTTTTATATTTTACCACATCTAAGAATGATATATAGGAAATTTTATGGGGATAAAAATGGAAGAGTTAGAAATAGTGGTTCTAAAAAGAATTGATGATATGAAGGATGAGATTATTAAATTTCATCAGCAGATTATTCAAATACCTTCAGAAAATCCAACAGGAAAATAAGAGATAAATTTTATTTGAAAAGATAATAATAAGAATTGGATAAATATAAGTATTATTTAGGCTTCCTCTTCTTCTTCAAATTCCTTTCCCATTAATCGCATAACGGCATCAGCAAGTTTATTTTGACTTCGGCTCATAATGCCTTTAACTTTGCCTTCTTTTCCGAGAACTCTCAGCATGATGCCATTCCATACAGAAGAAGGGTCTCCCTTTATATTTTTAAATCTATCTCGATGCACTTCAACACTTATGTTATCGTAATTCTCAGCAGCTTCAGTACATTTGAAACATAAAATACATTTATCCCGATCAACTTCAATATCTTTGTCCTTTCTTTCTATAGCACTCACAGCACATTCATCGCAGAAAGCATCCAAAACTTTTGCATCTTTCTCAGTACTTGTTATCGTTATAGAACCTTCTACAACTTTTCTTACTTCTTGTTTATTATCTAATGTTCGTACCTCTTCTTCAAATTCTGGTAATGAACCGTTTTCTACTAAAAGGAGTTTTTTCTCTCCATTGATATAGAGTTCAAGGGTATAGCCGGGACAGATCCAAGTGCAACTTCCACACCAGCTACACTTTTCAGTGTCAACAACAATCTTTTTATCAGATTCAATTTTCATAAACTTTGGGGTGCCTATAGCTGTTTTTTTTAAGGGTTCGTCGTAAATTGAGATAGTAGCGGGACAAACACGAGTACAGAAGCCACACTCTACACATTTATCTTCATGGTACACAAGTGACATAACATGGTTTAACATTTTAAACTCGTAATTTACTGTATTCTCATCAACTTGAATAGCTTTTTTTGATGGTAATGACATTTTCTCACTTACTCGTTTTGAATTTTAAATTAATTATCTATAATTCATTTAATATAATAAAAGTTTCAATTAAGTATCTCTTATTAGATTTGATAATAACTTGAACTAAGAATTTATTTATATAAGACTTTCTTTTTTTCTAATAATTCAATAATGTTAGCGAAA
>JABXKB010000295.1 GCA_013375485.1 Promethearchaeota archaeon
TTGATCTCTTGTCATTTCCTCCTTTTCTCCGTGTAAAGTCATTAATATTCGATAATGAGGTTGACCTTGCCAAATCTCTGAAACTAAAACACTATATATTGAAAGTAAAGCACGAACTCTCTCAAAATTATATTCTGCTTCTTCTGCTTCTTCAGTAGCTTTCATAAATTTTTCTAATTCAACCTTAACTTTTTGGTACTCATCTAATAATTTCATTTGTTCTTCTGTTAAAGAACCAATTTTTTGATCTTTTTCTTTTTTTTCCGATTCAAGTTTCTTTGTTTCCTCTTCTAATTTTATCTTATCTGTTTCTAATAACTGCTTTTCACTTTCTAATTTATTCTTTGCTTCTTCAAGAAGGAATTTCTCTTGTTCAAGTTTTTCTTTCTCTTTACTTAACTCTATTTTATCTGTTTCAAGATTAATTAATGCAATTCTTGAAGTTTCAAGAACATCTATAAATTCCTTGAAACTTGTTTCAGCGGCTTGAATAGTTTCGTCAATAACATTTAATGTTTTATCTTCATTTGACATTGGTTTCACAATAAAATCTAATTTAATTCTATTATTAAAATTTATTGGAGATTTATAAAGTTTCATAAAACTTATTGAAAATAAATTAAATTATTTAATTAAATTTTACCTCTTACCACATTCTAGTAAAAAGATGTTTTGGTAGATTAAAAATTGATTATTTTTAATTAAGAATTTTACTTATAAAGTATATTCTCAAGATCATTTGATAAACATGGAAAAGAATGAAAAGTCAAATCAAACAGTCAAGCTCATATTCGGAGTTTCAATCCCAATCTTTATAATGGGATTAGTATCTTTCTTTACAGATGTTTCAAGTGAAATGATTCAAAGTATTTTACCCTTTTTCATTTTAGAGCTAGGTGGAACCGGATTAATATTAGGGTTAATCATAGGATTGACAACGGCAATATCAAACATATTAAAAGGCGTTTCTGGTTGGATGAGCGACAGAATAAACAAAAGAAAGCCATTCATTGTAGCGGGATATTCAATTTCAAATCTATCTAAACCATTTATGGCATTTAGTCCTTCATGGGAGTATATATTAGGATTAAAAGCTACTGATCGGTTTGGTAAAGGTCTTAGAACATCCTCGAGAGATACACTTATATCATACTATGCTACAAAAAAAGGAAGAGCTTTTGGAATGCACAGAGCTATGGATACTTTAGGCGCTGTTGTGGGGTCGTTATTAGCATTTATGTTTTTATTCTTCGCATGGACTTATTCTCAAATAATCTTTTTCTCTATTATACCCGGTTTCTTTGCAATAATTCTAATTTTCACAATTAAAGACGTAAATCCGAATGAGATTGGAGAAAAATTAGGAGTTCAAGAAGTCGAACCAAAATTAGAAAAGTTAGACAGAAATTTTATAAAATTAATAATTATATTAGGTGTTATTGAATTTGCGAGTTTAGATATTGCATTTCTTCAAATTAGGGCTGGGGATTTTGTAGATTTAATCTACTTCATACCAATTTTTTACATGCTTAGTAATATTGTTTATGCAATATTTTCTCCTTTAACTGGAACTCTTTCTGATAAAATTGGGAGAAAGAAAGTAATTAATATTGGTTTATTTATTCTTCTTATATCCTGCATTCTTTTAGCAATTCCAGTTAATATTTCGATGATATCTTTTATATTAATTTTAATTATTTTTTTAATGTATGGCTATTATTTAGCATCTGTTGATCCAATATCGCGAGCTTACATAGCTGATTTAGCAGGTAAACGAAAGAGAGGTAGAGCTTACGGATATTATTATTTATCTGTTGGTCTTATCTCAATGACAGAATCTATTATTTTTGGTTTGATTTACGATTTCTTTTCATATACTTGGGCATTTATTTATGTCTCAATCTTATTAATTATTTGTATAATTGTATTTTCTATTACTGATTTTTCAAAAATACTTCAAAAAAAGAAATAATTTTACTTATGGTAAATTGTAATAGAAACTACCTAAACAAATAAATAGCTTGGAGAATTGAATGTTAAAGGTGATATGAACTATGAAAGAAGAATTTTGTCTTAGTTCTAAGGATGTGATTCAAGCTGCTATGGAAGTATCAAATAAAAATATGAAGGATTTTAAAGTAGATCCTAATGTTATGATTATTTTCTCAGATGGATTATTAAGTTATTTAAAAGAAAAAGCCAATTTAGAAGAATCAGAGTGGTTATTACCATTCCATCCTTATGGTGGCGAAAAATTATTTCGAGGTAAATATGAAAATATTCCTCTTACAATCATTTTACCCCAAATGGGCGGTTCGCCAATGGCTTCAGTGTCAGAAGATTTGATCTTCTGTGGAGCAAAAATAATTCTTCTTGTATGTGGCTCTTGGGGAATTGGTGATAATGTAAAATTGCTTGATTACATCATACCTACACACGGATTAGGACCAGATGGAACAACAATACATTATGGAAGGGAACCAAGCGAAGAAATTGAATTAGATAAAGAGATTGTAAATATTTTTATTGAAGAAACAAAAAAGAGAGCTGAAAATTATCATATCGGGAAGAATTTTTCCAAAGAAGCTTTTTATCAGATAAATAAACACGAAATTTTCGAATTACAAAAGAAGGGTTGTATTTCAATGGAAAATGGAGAACTCAATGTGTTAGCAACAATATGTAAACAAAGAAAAGTAAAATTTGGAGCAATTTTTTACAGTTATTATAATCCTCTTGAAGGGTGGAATGTTTCATGGATACAAGAAAAAGAAACATATAAAGTCTGTGTAAACAATGAAGGAGAAATTGCATTAGCTACGATGTTAAGATTAAATAAGCAGTAATTAGTTTATGAAGATCATTTTTGCTGTGTCCATAAGTGAGCTAAATAAATTAGAACTTCTGCTGCCTTTTGTAAAGCTAAAGTAGGGATAAATTCTTTTCTCGAGTGAAATAACTGTCCTCCTGTGAAAATATTTGGAGTAACTATACCTTGGGTGCTTAACCGTGCTCCATCCGTTCCACCCCTGATAGGATTAATTTTAACTTCTAAACCTGCTTTTTCTATTGATCGTTTAGCTAATTCAACTGTTAAAGGTTTTTTCTCAATATACTCAAGCATATTTAGATATTGATGTTTAAAATCAATTTCAATTTTCAATCCGGGATAACGGAGCTCATATGTTTGTTTTAAACTTTTTATATAATCCATTCGTTTTTGGTTATTTTCTAATACAAAATCTCTAATTATCATTCTTGCTGTAGTTTCTTCTGATTTTCCTTCCATTTCACCTAAGTGATAATAACCTTCTCTTTCTTCTGTATGTTCTGGTGATTCAGCTTCAGGAAGCTCGCTAAAAAACCTACTCGCTATTTGTATTGCATTAATCATTTTATTTTTAGCATGTCCGGGATGAATACTCAAACCTTTAAATTTAATTTGAGCTAACCACGCATCAAAACATTCATATTCCAATTGGCCAATTTCACCACCATCTACAGTGTAACATATTTCAGGTAATTTGTTTTTATCAACTTTATCAATTCCTATTCCGATTTCTTCATCTGGTGTAAAACATATATATATTGGACCATGTTTTAAATTATTAAATTTACTCCAAGCATTACAAGCAGTCATAATTTCTGCAATACCAGCTTTGTCATCAGCACCTAATAATGTATCTCCTTCAGAAGTTATAATATCAAGACCTATGTATCCCTCTAAATTAGGAGAATCATGAAAAGTTAAAGTTAATTCTTTATCTTGTGCATATTTTATCGGTTCTCCATCATAATTCTTATGAATTACAGGCTTTACATCTTTTCCACTTACTGAAGGAGATGTGTCTAAATGAGCTAATAAACCAATAGGCTGCACCTTTTCAAAATCTTTACTCGGAGGTAAATAGGCATAAACAAAACCGTATTCATCTTGAACAATATTTTCAAGGTTTAATTCTTTTAATTCTCCCACTAATTGCTTTCCTAAATCTAATTGATTTTTTGTCGATGGAGTAATTTCCTTACTCTGATCTGAAGTAGTCCAAATTTTCACATACCGTATAAAACGCTCTAACGCATCATCAAGAAGAAATTCTTGTATTTCTTTTGCAAGTTCCATATCATTCAAAATTAACCTTAAATTTTAAAGTTAAATAATCTTTAAAAAAAATATAAATTATCATCGTCCTTTAAATTTTGGTTTTCTCATTTTCAAAAAGGATTTCATTCCCTCTCCAAAATCATAAGTTCTTATATTTTTCAGATATAATCTAAATTCATTTTGCAACGACGGGAATAATTCATTAAATTGAGAGAAATTCAACATAGCTTTATTATATCCAAGGCATTTTGTAGGCATCTCTGCGATTTTTCTTGCAAATTCTAATGATTTTTCTTTAAATTCCTTTAATGAATAAACTTTGGTTACTAACCCAATCTCCAAAGCTTCTTGTGCACCTAGATGACGCCCAGTTAAAATTATCTCTGTTGCTCTTCCAAAACCTACAATTCTAGGCAAAAACCAACTTGCTCCACTTAAAATACAATGAGCTCTTGTAGTACGACGATCTCCAATCTTCAAATTATCCGCGGCTAATCGAAAATCGCAAGCAAGAGCTATATCAAGTCCAGCACCTAAACAATATCCATGCAATAAAGCTACAACTGGTTTTTGTATTTCTCGTATTAACCGTACTACTTTATGATGGGGTATTCTTGAACCATCCTCTAAGGGTACAAATCTAACACCTTCTGGCCCCATACTTTTCAAATCATCACCAGAACAGAAACTTTCACCACTTCCTTCAATTATTATAACTCGAATTGTCTTTTCTTTCTTAACAAATTCCAACACATTTACAATTTCCATTAATAATGGATATTGTAGTGCATTAAGTTTTTCTGGGCGGTTAAATATAATGGAACTAATTCCATCTTCTATTTTATGCAATATATATTTAAAATTCCCTTCTATAGTCATTAATCTCTCCCGGTTAAAAAATAGGTTTTTATTTTAATATAAACCTATGAAGTATTAATTAAAAGTATATAAATTAGATTGACTAAATAGTTATAGTTCTTAAATTTTGAAAAAAGTGGAACTTATGAAATCATCTGATGAAATAATTTCAACTGAAACTACAATTAAATTCGAAAGGCGTTATGATATTGATTGGTTAAGGATAATCGCTGTTTTTTTGGTTTTTATTTACCATTGTTCAAGATTTTTTGATTTAAATGAGTGGCACGTTAAAAATAATGAACTTGATTTAGGTATGACATTTTTCTTTAATTTTTTAGGTGGAATTGGAATGCCCCTTTTCTTCATAATTTCAGGGATGGCTACATTTTACTTTTTAGGTTTTGCGAACGCTGGGCTTTATACAAAAGCAAGATTTGTTCGTCTAATGATCCCTTTCTTATTTGCTATATTTACCCAAATTCCTATACAGGTCTTTCTTGAACGAGTAAGCCATTCAGACTTTACTGGTTCTTTTTTCGAATTTTACCCTCAATATTATAATGGGTTATATGGGTATGGAGGAAATTTTCCCTGGACCGGATTTCACTTATGGTTTCTAATTCTACTATTTGTGTTTTCATTAGTTACTGTAAAACCTTTTGTTTATCTTAGAAAAGAAGAAAATCTAAAGAAAATCTCAAAGATTGCAACTTTTTTTAAGAAACCCGGAAGTCTTTATCTATTAATTATTCCTGTATTAATACTAGAGTTACTTAATCCACTCTCTATTCTTGGGAAGTTTGGGGGTTATAATCTCTTTTCATTATTAATTTTCTACATAATAGGGTTTCTATTAGCATCTGATAAACAATTCAAAGAATCTATTGAGAACCATGGGCTAATTGCTTTAATAGTAGGTATTATATCGACAGTATTATTACTAGTTGTAACATTATTTTTTGATTTATTTTTTGAAGACTTCTTATTTTGGATTCTTGGTTTAACTTATGTGTGGAGCTGGCTAATTGTAATACTCGGTTTAGGGAGTAAACATCTTAATTTTGATCATAAATCACGAAAATTTCTAAATGGTATTGTTATGCCATTTTATGTTCTTCATCAAACTATTATAGT
>JABXKB010000296.1 GCA_013375485.1 Promethearchaeota archaeon
ATGTTTGATTGCAAATCTTCCATCACAGGAAGTATGGGTTCGTAAGGAATATCTAACGGATCATCAAAGTGGACATGGTGAATTTGTAAAGGGCGTTTGGGTATCGGTTAAATCGATTCCTGGACGTGCTTTTTATTTTGAGACCTATCTACCAGAATATGCGGCAATGTATGATAAATTGCCTATCAGTGCCTTTGTAGCAGGTCCTGAAACTCCAAGTCCGGATATGAACCTACCAAACCTTCAGTTTTGGAATTGTATGGACTATGGAGTTGTCTCGGTGGATAAGAAATTTATTGGTTCAATGGACTTTGAATGTTATACACGGGACTTTGGTAATGTAAAAGGTACTTATATCTGTACCATTGATAACTATCATCATGATCCAGACTATGTTGATTGGGCTACTAGTGAGAATCCTGCCGAACACAAGTCACATAACCTAATTGAACTTGAGAATGGGCAATATGCACTGTATCCAAACAATAGATTACGTATTTTTGATAACAGTTTAACACCTGTTGAACCAAAAATGCCTGATTTTAAAGTTTCGACTCAATATTATCAGGTAGAGAATGGATTTGAACGACTTGGAATGGGTCGTGAGGATGAATATTTTTGGAAAACTGCACAAGAACGTGAAAATTCATCTGAAGAGAATGAAAAATAGGGATAGTAACCCCTCAAAAAGTTCTGATTTTACTAATTAGGAGCAAAATGGGCAATTCACCGGTTAATAGAACTACAAATTACATGAAAGAAGTTTGGGGAACAACAAGTTTGACCACAGATTACTGGTCATTACCTAAAAAAACCGAAGATCCAGAAGAAAAAGTGCTTCAAGAGATTATGCACGATGATTTGAAAAAAGGACAGAAGAATCTTCAAGAATAGAGTATAAATAAAATTAAGAAAACTCTTTTCCAATGGCAATTCAGAGAATATCACGATCATTCAAGGATATTAGTTTGTCTTTTGTCCCACATCCGGTAACAAAAGACTTACAAATACTAAAGAATGAAAGTGCTATTCGTAGATCTGTAAGAAACCTTGTTGAAACTATTACAACTGAAAGATTTTTTAACTCTTTATTAGGATCTGAAGTAAGATCAAGTTTATTTGATTTTGTAGATTTTGGTACAGCTTCTGTTATTCAAGATCAAATTGAAGTAGCAATTACTAATTTTGAAGATAGAGTTGATAACTTAAAAGTTGAAGTTATACCTCGTCCCGACGATAATTCTTTTCAAGTATCTGTAATATATGATATTGTTGGTCAAGATTTTCCGACGCAAGACTTTTCATTCCTCTTAGAGGCAACAAGATAAAATGCCTTTTACAAAATATACGAATCTAGATTTTGATCAGATAAAAACATCAATCAAAGATTATCTCCGTGCTAACTCTACATTTACGGATTTTGATTTTGAAGGATCTAATTTTTCTATTTTAATTGATACATTAGCATATAATACTTATATTACAGCATTTAACTCTAATATGATTGTGAATGAATCCTTTTTGGATTCTGCAACTCTTCGTGAAAATGTTGTATCTCTTGCTGGAAATATAGGATATTTACCACGTTCTAGAACTGCTTCAACAGCAAGAATATCCTTTAATGTAACAACAACCTCAGATAGCCCTACACTTACTCTTAAAGCAGGTCTTGTATGTTCAGGTTTATCAATAGATGAAAACAATACTTCCAGATTTAATTTTGCAATACCAGAAGATATAACAGTAAATGTAATTAATGGTCTTGCATCTTTTGAAAATATTTTAATCTATCAAGGAATATTTTTATTAAAGCAATTTGAATATGACGGATCATTAGATCAAAGATTCATATTGAATAATTCGTTTATTGATACTTCAACATTAAGAGTTTATGTAAAAAAATCTTCTAATTCTGGATTTGGAATTGAATATTATCCTTCAGAAGATATTTTTAATGTTAATAAAAATTCAAGAATATACTTTGTCAATGAAGTTCAAGATGAAAAATATGAATTAAAATTTGGAGATGGAATTATAGGAAAAAAACTTGGAGATAGTGTAGGATCTGATGGAACTTTAATTAATGCAACTTACATTACTACTGATGGAATAGAAGGTAATGGTGCTTCCAATTTTTCATTTACAGGATCTATAGAGGATTCCAATCAAAATGTTATTAGTCCCGGACCAATTATTGTTCAAACAGTTCAATCTTCATTTAATGGTAGT
The DNA here is from genome assembly GCA_013375485.1 of Promethearchaeota archaeon. Taxonomy (GTDB): domain Archaea; phylum Asgardarchaeota; class Lokiarchaeia; order Sigyniarchaeales; family SOKP01; genus Loki-b32. The sequence goes on from JABXKB010000296.1 coordinate 2,230, forward strand.
AATATAGAACCGATTGATTCTATAAAATATTATGCACCTAAATTATATTCTGCACAATCTAGAGCAGTAACATCTAGAGATTATGAAACAATAATTAAAAGAATATATCCTGATACAGAATCGGTTTCTGTTGTTGGTGGTCAAGAATTAGATCCACCAGAATTTGGTACGGTTCAGATTAGTATTAAACCAAAAAATGGAAGTTTTATATCAGACTTTAATAAAAGTGAAATTCTTTCAAAATTAAAGCAATTTTCAGTTTCTGGAATAAATCAAAAAATAGTTGATCTTAAGATTTTATATGTTGAACTTAATAGTTCCATATATTATAATTTTTCACAAACATCTAATCCAGAATCACTTAAAAGTTCTGTAATCAATTCCATTCAAAAATATTCAGAATCTGATGAATTAAATAGATTTGGGGGAAGATTTAAATACAGTAAAATACAACAAGTTATTGATAATACAGATACTGCTATTACATCAAATATTACAAAAGTTACTATTCGTAGAGATTTGCAGGTAGTAATAAACAAAACTTCTCAATATGAGTTATGTTTTGGAAACCGTTTTAATGTAAAACCTCAAGGATATAATATTAAATCTACAGGATTTAAAATATTAGGAGAAGGTTCTACAGTTTATATTACAGATACTCCAAATGTTGAATCCGGAAATACTTTTCTTGAAAGATCAGCACCTTTAAATATAAAAACTGGAATTATTTCATTAATAAAATTTGATATTAATGGAAATGTTGTTATTGTTTCTAAAAATGCAGGAACAGTTGATTATGATAAAGGAGAAATTAATATTGAGACTATAACTATAACAGAAACATCAGTTTCCAATAATGTCATAGAAATACAAGCATTCCCAGAATCTAATGATGTTATTGGACTTAGGGACTTATACATATCACTAAACGTTTCTAGAAGTACAATAAATACTCTGAGAGACGTAATTTCTTCTGGAGATGAAATATCTGGAACTAGATTTGTCAATGATTTCTATACATCAAGTTATTCAAACGGAAATTTAATAAGAAAGTAATATGATACAAACTGGACTTCAATCTAAAATAAAAGTACAAGAACTTATTGAAAGTCAACTCCCAAATTTCATCTTCGATGATAGTCCAAATGCGGTTGAATTTTTAAAGCAATATTATATTTCTCAAGAATATCAAGGTGGTCCAATTGATATCAGTGATAATATAGATGAATATTTAAAATTATCTAACTTAAATGATTCGATTATTTTTGATGATGCAACATTAACTGGAGCAATCAATAATGAAGATACTGCAATTGAGGTTTCTAGTACCAAAGGATTTCCAAATAAGTATGGTCTATTAAAAATTAATGATGAAATAATAACTTATACTGGAATTACAACGAATAGTTTTACTGGATGTATTCGTGGATTTAGTGGTGTAACAAATTATCATCAAGATTTGAATCGTGAAGAACTTGTATTTTCTACATCAACTGCTTCAGAACATTCTGATAAATCTTCTATTCAAAACTTAAGTACATTATTTTTAAAAGATTTTTATAAAAAATTAAAATTTACCTTTGCTCCGGGATTTGAAAATATTTCCTTAACAAAAGGTCTTGATGTCGGAAATTTTATAAGAAGAGTAAGAGATTTTTATAAATCCAAAGGAACCGAAGAATCTGTAAGAATTCTTTTTAAAGTTATTTTTGGTGAAGATGCTTCAGTAGTAAACTTAGAAAATTATCTAATTAAACCATCTTCTGCAAATTACTTAAGAAGAGAAATTTTTGTTGCAGAATCTATATCTGGAAACCCTTTAAATATAAAAGGACAAACTATATTTAAATCTACAGATTTAAATACTAATGCATCGATTTCTGAAATAGAACCTTTTTCGGCAAATGGTAAGACATATTATACATTACAAATTTATATTGGAAGCAATTTAGAATCTTCTGTTCAAGGAAATTTTGCAATTACTCCAAATACAAAATTATCAGAAAGTGTATCTGTAGGATCATCTATTTTAAATGTAGATTCTACTTTAGATTTTCCTGAATTTGGAACTCTGACTTCAGGAAATAGTTCAATTAACTATACAGGAAAAACTATTAATCAGTTTTTTGGATGTACCGGTGTTAATAATATTGATGCAACTTCCAATATAATATCGAGTGATACATATTTTTCTTATGAAGATGGAGATACTTCTAAAAAAGTTGAATTAATACTTCATGGAAAAATTGATAATATAATTCAGGAAAGTGATGAATTTATTGTCGGGGAAGGAGATAAATTTACAATTAAAAATATTGGAGATAAAATTAATAATACTGGAAAAAATTGGAAAGAGATATTTGCAAATTCTTTTATATACAACACCACAACAAGATATGAAATTTTAGATAATAATAATATAACTCTATCATCTACTATTGACAGATCTAGTTTAAAGATTGGAGATGAAGTTGAAATTTTAGAAAGAAATAGTGAAATTTCCGCACATTCAATAAATCAATCAGCTTATATTCAAACTATTGATTTTAATAATAATTCTTTAGGTCTAAAAAATACTCCATCTTTAGATCAAAATAAAAAATATGATATAAGGAGAAAGTTAAATAAAGCAAACTCTTCTGGTTATAATTTTGAAAGTAGTTCATTATTATCTGATGTTACCAACTTATATACAGATAATGATGAGTATGCATATGTTGCATCTAACTCATTTCCGTCTGAGATAAGGTCAGATTTTACGGATTTAAATAATAAAATTATTGAAAATTATCGTTTTGATGTATCCGAAACTATTAAATCTACTAGTATTAATAGTATAAGTAATCTTACAGATTTTGATTCTGATAAACAACTATATTCCACTATTACAGTAGAGTCATTACCTTTTATAACTGGTGATAAGATTCTTTATGATCCAGAATCTGAACCTTTAATTGGATTAAATGCTGGTTCTTATTATATTGAAAATTTAGGAAATCAAAAATTTAAGTTATATAAATCATTATCTTTCATAGAGTCTGGTCTATGTGAAACTTTCTTTATACCTCCTTCCGGAGTTGGAAATGACAGATTCATTTTATTTTCTCAAAGTGATGAAGTTTTTGGAATACAAAAACTTTTAAGAAAAATTCCTTTGGAAAAGAACATTAAAAATAGTTCTGGACAAAACACTTTACCTGGAAAAACTGGAATTTTAATAAACGGTGTTGAAATTAATAATTACAAGTCTGAAGATGTAATTTATTATGGTCCAATTCAAGATGTAAATATTATCTCATCTGGTGAAAATTATGATGTGATAAATCCACCATTAGTTGAAGTTTCTGTTGGATTAGGATCCACCGCAAAAATTAATCCTGTTGTAAGTGGCAGTTTCGAAAAAGTATACGTAGACTCTCAAAATTATAATATTGATCAAATAGTTTCTGTTGATATTATTGGTGGAAATGGTTTAGGAGCATCAATTGAACCCGTATTAATTAAAAGATCCAGAGAGGTTTCTTTTAATTCTAATGAAGTTCCTCTTGGAGGTGGAGTTAATGTAACAACAAATCAAATTTTGTTTCTTGAGGAACATAATTTTTCTAATGGGGAAGAAATTATTTACGACCCATTAAATAATTCTCCTATAAAAATATCTGTAGGATCCACTTTTATAGATCTTCCTAAAAATTCATCTTATTTTGCTCAAGTTGATAATAATAAATCTATAACTTTATATAACTCACTTGAAGATCAGATATCAAAAGTAAATCCTGTGGGAATTTTTTCTGGTTCTTTTGGAGATCATAAATTTAGTACATTATCATTAAAAAAACAAGTTGCGTTTGTAAAAGTAATTGAAGG
>JABXKB010000297.1 GCA_013375485.1 Promethearchaeota archaeon
GAGTGGCAAAAACTATCGTGCTTGCTTTTTTATATGCAGAATAAATTTCTTCCATATCATCTTTTATAGCACAGCTATGATTTACTGATGTTGCGCATGTTAGACATCCTTGACATGGTTTAATATTTAATTCGTTGGTGTAAAAATGTTTTACTTCCTTATCTCCATTATTATTCAATCCTCTTATGAAATAATCAACTAAAGTGTCTGAATTTTGATTTTTTCTTGGGCTACCATGGAATATTATAGTTTTCATAACAATAAACTCTCTTTCTAAAAATACTTTTATTATCCACTAAATTTTTGCTTATTTATAAGAATTTGTCATTAAAAAGTTTAATAAACCAGATATTATGGAAAAATCATATAATTTTCAAAAAAACCTTCTTTATAATTTGTAGCCCCTTCAAATAAAAATTTTCCCTTTTTTCAAAATTTAATAGTCCCTTGTAGATTTTTAGAAAGTTTTGTGTCCCTTATTTTTTATATCTTTATTTTATAGATTCAAATAGACTAATAAATTGAACTTTATGACTTAGACAACATCAATGAAAAAGGATTATCTTATGGTTTCTAATCAAAATAATATTTATAAAGAGGAAATTAATAGAATTCAAAAATCTAATATTGAAGTTGAAAAATTATTATATAATAGTGCGTACACTTCTAATAATTTCAATAAAATTCCTCCAATAATTGGATGCTTAATGGCAGATCAATATGGAAATACTCTCATGATTTTTGAGTATGATTTGAAAAACCAAAGCAATTATGGACCAATTAAATCTTATTTATCAGAAGATGAGAAGACTTTTCTGGAAATTGATCTAATTTCAATGTATTTCAGTTCAATTAAAACTTTCGCAGGGCAAACCAATATCCAAAATTTATCGAATTTAGAAATTCACGGATCTAATATCAAAGTTTTAATATTTTTTCTAGATGACAATTATATGATCATATTATTTCTTAATTCTAATACGGAATTAAGTAAAAAAGAGAAAAAGTCTATTGTAGAATATTTTGAAGATGAAATAGGAAAATATCAATTTGAATTGAAGTATTTTAATGCTGCTAAATCTAGAAAAATCCTCTACATGTTAGAAAATAAGGGAAATGCGTGGCTTAAAAAGTTAAATAGAAGTTATTTAGAGAATTTTAAAAATTCTTATTTAAAAAAGCATGAAATAATTGAAGAATTAAAGTGTGAAATCGCTCCAATAATAGAGAAAGTACTTCATGAATATTTTGAGTATATTCAAGAAGATATTGTAAATGATGTATCAAAAGAAATACAAAATCAAATTCAAGATACATTGTTTAAATTTAACACTAATTCACATTAAAATTAAAATACTGTAGGATTTTAAAAGAGAAAATGCACCTTGGTTGAAATAAGGATTAATCATTATCATCTAATTTGTGGGAGACTTTATGCATGATCCACCACCTACCATTAAGTTTCATCAAATTGAAGTAATCAATGTAACTAACTTCTTCACATTCGATTTTGAGTTTTACTGCACCAATATTCCCTGTTATATCAATATTATAAAATGTAGTGTTCCAATTCAGATTTTTATTCACTTTTTCAGGATTGTACCATGATAAATATTCATCTTTATCAACAATCCATAATTGATCATCCTCATCAAATAAAAAGAACTTCCATTCATCATGTAAAATCTTTTTATATAGTTCTGGATCACTTTTAACATGGCCCTCATGATAATAATCCATAATAACTTTTTCAATCACTTTTTTTTCAATTTCATTTCCTTTCTCAGTTTGATTACTTAACATTCCGTATCATCTATTATTTGGTTTTATGATTTACAAAAGGGTAATTAGTATAAAATTGGAAAGGAATAATAAATTAATAGACTTTCCTTTTGGTTTATTTGCTTTGAAAATTTTTTATCTTTTTATTTCTAATTAAAATTAATCCCAGAAGTATGAAAATAAGATCGAAAAGTATATCTTTAACGAAAATAAAAAATCCGGTGTGCCATAATAATATATTAAGAACAACAGTTATAATCGCATAAGTAGCAGAGAATCCTCCAAATATTAATAAAAAAAAACCAAAGATTAAATCAAATTCAACTTTTTTTTTCATTTTTATAGGTAAAAATAGTATTATATTTTGAGTATTAACAGAATATCTCTTTTGTTAATAATATATGAAATTTAATTATTTAACTGTTTTTTAAAAACATGGGTAGTAATAATTCTAAGAAAAAAACGATTCGTTAAGCGTAAAAATATAGCCTCTATCTTTCAATATAAGTAAGATTCCTTCTTTTCTAAATTTAAACTTTAAAGGTTTAATTTCATTAAGTGGAATTCCATGTTTATCCACCATAATTTCTATCATGAATTTTGGAAATTTTTTATAACTAAATTGAAGAAATTGGAGCATTTCTAAAAATATTTCCGTATAATCCATTCTAATACTCACACCTTATAAATTCTTAAATTATCAGTGAATTCTCATAAATTTAAAAGTATATAAAGAAAAAATTACGATTTGGAATATAATGCATATGTTGAATTAACTCGTTAAAAGAATGAACAAATTTGTCTTAAAATAAAGATCTGAGAAATTTCAAATTAAATCTAAATAATCTAATAAAAATATTTTTCTGTATCTTATTTTTTTAAATCATTTAAAATTTGCTTAAATTCTTGGTATAAGTTAGGGTAAAGTTTTGCAAATATTCGATACCAATCTATTCCCAGCATTCCTCCTGCAATAAAACAAAGAATAACACCTATAAGAACAAGGATTTCATTATTTATATTAAAAACAATTTCTGGTAAAAAATCTGTTCCGTGTATTAATAAGTTCACAGAAATGCTATTAATTAATATTCCAAAAGGATGCAACAACAATCGTGGGGATTTAAAAAATTTACTAGATTCTGAATTAATTGGATTGAATACAGATGATACATTAGTATAATCGTCATTATGTCGTTTCTCGATAAATTTTAGCCTAATAAAATCTCTCCGATCTCTAAAAATTAAAAAACTTCCACTAAATAAAAATAAAAATAACAAAATCATATCAATTGCTAAATAGATCCTTAACTCATTCTTCAAGATCTTATGTTGAATCATTACATATCGTAATACCCACAAAAATAAAGCATTCAAGATAAAAATAATCCCTACAAATCCCTCATGGATATGATATTTCCGAAAAACTTTTCTCTTTTTGTCCTCATTCGAATTAATTTTAATATATTTAATGAAACTTAATGTTAATCCAGGTGACAATATAGAAATACAGAAAATAGTAGCAATTTCTCTAATAGTGTACCAATTCCAAAAAATCGGCTCAAATTCAAATAATTCTAGAATATAAATTATAATCCATAAGGGTGTTCCAAGTATGATAATCATGAGAAAAATATTATAAAAAATATTTGTATCAATTAAAAATGATAGCGAGTAAAAAAATAAGATAAAAAAACTAATAGTATACATCCAATTGATCCGTAATTCAGATGAATTCCATTCATATTGTTGATTATAATAAAAGAAATAAAAAAGGATAACTACACTTAAAATAACTAAGGAAACTAAAATTCCTTTTTTAAAAAATAATATATACTTTTTCATTAAACCCTTTAAAATTGCTTTTAATATTAAAATTCCGATTGTATATCTGTTTTTAATCTAATAAAGTAAATATTATGTTTACTGAGTAAGAACTATAGAAATTAAATCTGAAATAACGGATATCATTGATTTAAAAGAAATAGGAATAAAATTTTCTAGGTGATTTTTTTTTATTTAGAAAAAAAAAATAGGATGAGAAAATACTTCTAAAAAGATCCTAAACGCTAAATAAATTACCGGAAATCTCAAAAATATTTCTGCTTATCAAATTATAGTTTGAAAAATTGGTATAGCTACCATTTCAATTTTTCTCGCTAATCCGTTTTTTCTCATTAAAATCCATAGATATTTACCTGTATATTAAAAGTAAACAAATTATATTACTTTGAGTTTGGAAAGGAGAGAATGGTTTTAGTTTAATTGAATTTTGAACTTATAGATTATTATATAACTTATAAAAAATATTTTAAAATATTTTGATATTTAGAAATAATGAAGATTTATCTAATCTTGTTTTGATATCTTAAAATTTCCAAAAATGTAGTGCTATTCTAATAACTCGATATATTAGAAAAATTCTGATTCAAAAAAAATCATCATGAATATTTAAATATAGTATTATTTTGTTTTAATTCAATAGGAATTTATCATCATAAAGAAAACAAAGAAATTATAAATTTTTTATCTAAATCTAACTAGCAATTAAATTTCTAAAGATCAAAGATATTAGAAAAAAGAGGGTTAAAAAAAAATTAGGAGAATTATTTTAAAATTTACAGAGAATTCATGCCTATTGAAAATTAAGGGGATTTTCTGAGAATTTATTAACATAACTTCTATCATTGAATTGATTAATTAAAGAAATAACAATGCTACTGAAAATTGTTGGAATGAAATTAAATAATATTATTACTGATGTTGAGAAATTGAATATAAAACATTTAAGCTCGTTCATTTATGAATTCGCTTTTTTCTTTTCCATTTTCGTATTGAGCGATTGAGAATTCTCTCCTAGAAATAATTTTTCTAGGAGAATTCTTTTTTTTTTCTGTTTAAATCTAATCTAACAAATATCATGATATTTTAGCAAATAAGAAATGTGTCGGAAAATCTATACTTTATTTAATATCTTGAAACTTTGTAATAATTAAGATTTACATAATATACTGATATATAGGAAAAATTTAACTTCCAAAAATGCTAATATAAATATTTATATAAAGAATCCTCATATTTTAACTAACCTAATATTTAGATATAAAAATCAAGAAATAATTGAGAAGTTATTACTTCTCATAAACAAATTAATTAACAATAAAAAAAACAAAAATAAAAAATGTGAAATTGTTATGGAAATGGAGAAAAAAAATTTAGCAATTATAATTTTAGCTATAGTTCTTGCAGCTTCCGGTATCGGTAATATTATACTCGGTGTACAACTAGGATTTATTGAAGTAGAAGCACCTGACTATGAAACATTTACTCGTGCAGCTCTTTCTGGACCAACAATTATTGATCCCATTGATTGCTGGGAGCAAGCGGGAAGTAACGTTATTAGACAAGTTGCTGAGACTTTATGGTATTATAACTGGACTGATATGGGCATGGGTCGTATTAACATGCTTGCGGAAAGTCAAACATGGATAAATACTACGGCCCTTAGTGTCACTCTCCGAGAAGGTATCAGATTTCATGATAATACTCCATTTAATGCTGAAGCAGTTAAATGGAATATTGACAGAATTCTCTATCTCTGCAATCATACAGGTGAATTGACCTCTGAGGAACGTACATGTACACCTGCCTCTTTGTATGAAGATCCTGAAGGAAATGCTCTTATCGCAGGTTTTGAAGTTACTGGGACATTTACAGGCATTATTCATTTAACTCAACCTTTTTCATCCATTATGGATTTAATGTGTTTTATTGCTGGTGCTATGATCTCTCCAACAGCCCATGCTGGTGATGAGCATACATTCATTGATCTCGCCACTGGTGATTTAGTTGGAACAGGACCTTACAAGTATGATGAATACATTGCTGAACAAGAAGTAAAATTTTCTCGATGGGACGACTACTGGGGTGGACCTATGCCTCATGAAGGTTTAATTGCTCATTTTGAGAAAATGATCTTTGTTGTTATTGATGATCCAAGTACTCACAACTATGCTATGTTAGCCCATGATGTTGATTGGATACAAAGTCCCATAACCGACCTTTTCGGTACCTTCAATGATTCGGAAACCATTGCCTTTGTAGAATTAGATAATGCAGGTATAGGTATTTCTTACCTTGGGTTCAATAATATACAGGTAAATATAACTTGGAGAAAAGCAATGACTTATGCGTTCAATTATACTTATATGGTTCATGAATATTGGCAAGATCGTGTATTTCAATCCTATGGTTGGGTATCCCCTGGTTATGGTGAATGGTATACTGAAGAGCAAGAATTAC
>JABXKB010000298.1 GCA_013375485.1 Promethearchaeota archaeon
ACATTTTTATAAAATAATAGTGTTAGTATTATTAAATTTTGATTTTTAGAAAGTAAAAAAAAAGTCTAAATTTCTTTAGAAATATCCTCAATAAGTTTTTCTTTACTAACTACACCATAGGGGAGATTTCTTCTTTCTATGACCAAATTTAAATTCTCTATTATTTTTTCAGCTAGGTAGTTAAAGTCGAAAGGAAATTTCGGATTAGTTTGGTAATATTTTCTTAGGAAGTTATTTATAAGATCTATCTTATGTTTCGGTTCTTCCATTTCAAAGAGCCCCGGATCTGTATCGAGAAGGGAAGTGCAGATCCATGCTAAATCGTCCATATGATTACCTTCATATGCATCTTCAAAATCAAGGGCATATAAAACATCATTAACAGAATCAAAAATAAAATCTCTCAATCTTGTATCTCCTTTACACAGCACATATTTCTTTTTTACTTTATATCTTTTTCTAACGAAATTCTTTTCATGTAATTGAGCGAGATATTCGGCAAGTCTTTCTATACTTTGAATAATTTGGGTTCTTACTTCAGAATCCAAATCTTCTAACTGTTGAGTTCCTTTTAGTTTTTCATTAATAAAGTCACATAAATTAGTACCACTAACTTTTTCAAGGATTAAATAAGGATTTTGAAAAAACAAAATAGTTGGGACCCGAAATTTCTGGTTTTTTAATCGATTTAATATATTTATTTCATGAACGATATTTTTAGAACGGAAAATTTTAATGATTACTTCTTTTGGTAATTTAGAAGGTTTTTTATCAAACAATACATTAATTACAGAATTTTGTTTACTTGGGAGTTCAGAAATTTGAATATTATGATCGTTTATTTCAGGAATTTGCTCTTTTAAATCTCGAACCATTTTACTTCTTATTTTCTGAAGATCCATTTTTTAGCTTTTAGTGTCTAATTTTGTACTCTTATAAAACACATAATTACAGCCATATTTATAACTATTTATAAATATTTAATTGAATAGTCTTTAACCAAATTCAAGTAAGAAGATTTTAAAATTCTCTAATTTTCTAATTTCCTTATTTTTTTTACTAAATCATTAAGGTACAGATTACCCATACCGAGTTTAACAGTTTGAGCGAAAAATAAGACAAGAGCAAATCTCATATCTTTAATGTTAATATAATTAGAACAAATTTTTTGATCATTTTCTAGCTCAAGGTACATTTTCTTTAAGCTACTTAATTTCTTCTCACTACGAACCTCAAACTCTTTTATTATTGAAAAGAGGGTATTACTTGGAAGAGAGGAATATAAAACATGTCCATCAACATTAAATAATCCCGATCCTAAAATTTCTTTATCATCCACATAGCTTCTTAACAGTTTAATGATATCTTGGAATAACTGCTGTGAACTAAGATTAACAGTAGGGCCATCTGTTTCTTCTACTTCAGCATCAGCACTCTCATAAAATTCCATATGAGAGAATTCAAAATCAATCTTCTGATATCCTCGAATTTTATAGTTCTTGTCTACGAAAGATTGAAAACTGTGCTCACAAACAGTTCCAGAAGGGATAGAAACTGTTGTTAATTGTTTCGCTTGGTTAATAATTTTAGTAGGGATCTTTAAATCTTTTTTAGTTTTACAAGTAGGGCATATTACAATGATATCTTGATAATCCTCTCTCACAGTTAAATCTTCAGATTCAATCATATGGATTTAATGTTATTATATTATTTAGAATTTTTATATATAAGATATTAATTTTGATTTTAATAACTTTCCCCACTAATTAAAAGAACATATTATTTTTGATTATGTTTTTAGAGAGGAAATTTCGGTTTAGAATAGTTAAGATTAAGAAAGGCTTCATCTCGTTTACGACACGAATTACATTTACCACATGGCTGTTCTCCATCACTATAACAGCTCCAGGTCCATTCAAAAGGAACATTTAGCTCATTACCTAAATTAATTACATTTATTTTTGTCATTTTTGAAAGAGGTAATACAATTTTTATAGTACTTTTATCTTTATTATGTTTTCCTTTATTGACTAATTTTTCTAATGTCTTGAAAAAATTTGGAGCAGCATCAGGGAATTTAATCGGATCTACTGATATATGTCCACCTATTATTGACTTACAATCGTAAATTTCAGCAAAATAAGCTGCAATAGAGTAAAAAACAAGATTTCGTGATGGGATAAACCCCTCAGGTGCATTTACCGCACATGGGATAGTAAATCCTTCTATTCGTAAGTCTATTGCTTCTTTCATATATTGGATTGGAACTTCGATTAATTTGATATTCAGATTATCTACTAACTTTTTAGTTGCTTTCTTTTCTTGTTCTGGTCGGAGATTATAATTGAATGATAATGCAATTACTTCATAATCCTTATTTTGTGCCCAATATAATGCAACAGCTGAGTCGATTCCTCCAGATAATAATAAAATTGCCTTTTCTCTATTTTTTTTTACTTCTGGAAACATTTTTGCTACTACAGCAGCCTTTATTGCTTTTTTTAACTCCGATAATTTAAAATTAAAAGCTTCAGCAACGATATTACCATTTGAGGTAATATCACATCTCATAACATCAATCATTTCTTTGCATATCCCTAGCTGTTCTGGAGCATCTTCAAAACTTATGTTATTGGTTCGTGGTTGAGGGATATTAAATCCTAACTCTACCATAATCTTAACCACCAATTCGATTAACTCAAGCATATTTATAATTGTAGGTCCAACAAGATCAAAAATTTGATTATTTTCACCTACTCCCTCAGCAGTAGCTAGAAATGCTTCCACTGCATCCTTAACAAAAATAGGTTGCATAGGGATTTTACCGTCTCCTGCAACTTGAACAATTCCTTTCCCGATTTGTTCTATTATTTCCGGAATTAATTCATCTTCAGGTCCTAAAATATAGGAAGGTCTAAAAATTATATAAGGGACTTTTCCATTTTTAAGAATTTGCTCCGCCACGTTTTTTGAATGGAAATAGGCATCATTTGCCCATTCTTCTGTTCCATACCTATCAACTCCTAAACCAGAAGGAAAAATTATTCTAGAAACTTTTGCTTCAAAGGCAGCTTGAACTAAAACACGCATTCCTTGAATATTGATCTTTTCGAAAAGTTGTTCAGAACCACATACAACTCCCCTAAGATGTAAGACTGCCTTACACCCTATTAAAGCATTTTTTAGAGATTCTATATTGAATTCTTTGATTATAATTGGTTTGGCACCAAGAGATTCCACTTCTTTAGCGGCATCATCTCGTCGCACAATACCAACAACTTGCCACCCCTTTTGGATTGCTGCTTTTATTGTATGTTTTCCTAAATAACCATTGGCGCCTGTGATTGCTAATTTCTTGTATTCCATTATATAATCATCTTAAAATTTTTCATAAAAGGTAAAACTCATCTCTAATTTATAATATGAATGATTTATTATTGTAGTATTTTATTGATTTAGTATAACCTATTTTTATGATAACTTCTTTCATATTTATTGTTTCTAAACATAAAATATAAAAATACCAAAGAGCTTCTGTAATACAAAAATAGTGAAAGCAAAAAAATTTACTATGGGGGCATTCTAATTATGGGATTTAAGGTAATTGTAGAATCCTCAGAAGCTAAATTTAGTGCAAGTCATTTTTTAAAGGAACCGTTTCAATGTACACGATTACATGGTCATAATTATTATGTTTCTGTGGAAGTAAGTGATGATCTTGATAAAAATCATTTTGTTGTAGATTTTACTGATCTTAAGCAAAATTTAAGGTCTATAGTTAAACCTATGGATCATTACATTTTAATACCGACAAAATCGGATGAATTAGAAATAAGGGAGGAGAAAGATTCCATAGAAATTATTACTGTTAATAAGCGATATGTGTTCCCCCGAGAAGATGTTTTCTTTCTACCATTACCAGCTACTACAAGCGAACTTTTAGCAAAATACATTCATAGTAAATTAAAAGAAGTGTATAAAGACAAAAAAATTTCAGTAAGAGTGAGAGAAAGTAAAAGTACTATGGCTGTATTTGAGGAATAAGGTAAAATCTCTGTAAACTTGATTTTAACTAAGGATTAATCCGAATTGAACATGTTCAGCCAAATTAATATATTTTTTATAAAGTATTAAAAATACAAATAAAAACATATATTTATTTCATTTAAATGTTGACTGAGAAATCATACAAATTAGGAGTACTTTACGGTATTGGACCAGAGACGGAGATGTTGACTCAAAAATTTGTTGGTAATCTCATTAATAATGAAGAATTCTGTAAATCATGTGAAGTATTAGAACAAAATGTTAAATGTGATAAATGCCGTGAGTATGTTAAGAGTTTTGCTAATTCAATCTATTTCTATGAAAAAATAGGAGAAAATGTTCCGGAATTTATTGAAGATCCAGAAGAATATCTTCCTAATAATCTCCCTCCAGTTGATTTTTTAATGGTTGTAGGAATTCACCAAGATTTACTCTCTGGTCTTCCTTATTATTTTAAAGATAGTGGAATAAAAGCTGTAATAGTACCAATAGAGGATCCCAAATGGGTACCTGCCGGACTTCAGGTTCAAGTATTAGAAGAATTCGAAAAATATAGTATTCAAGCAGCTTTTCCTAAACCTTTCTGCTCCCTAAGTAAAGAGTTAAATGAATATAACAAAGTTGGCTTTCACTTAACAAGCAAACATGATTTTATTGATGAATTTATAGACTATTTTAAAATTGGAGAACCAATTGTCTCATTTCTATTAAGTAAGGATGGAGAATCGATTGAAGATACTTGTGTCATCCAAAGTGCTCCCTGTGGAAGTACCTATTATATTTGCCAACAATTAAAAGCAAAATATTTTAAGAATGGAAAAAGCGGAGAACTTTCATTAAACGAAAGAATAAGCAAAGCTCACCATGCTTATCCTTGTAATGCTTCTATGGATCAAGATTCCATTCTAAAGGATTCTATACTTCATGTCGGAGGGTATTTAATCCGAAATGCTATTAGACGAGAGTTAAACCTTGAAGAACAAGAGGGTCAAAAACTTGTGTATGTTATAAAATGAAAAATTCATTGGAAAATTGAATACTTTTTTTCATCAGATTTTAGTAGGGCTTGTCTATCTTTTTTTATATTATATAAAAATATTATAGAATGATCATTAATAGAGTTCATACATAGTTATATTCTCTTATACTACATAAATGGTAAGTTCTAATTGAATTATATCCAATTATTACATAGGTGAGAAATTATTACTACAATCGCATGTTCATCATCTTTATGTGAAGAAGAAGAAGAGTTTGAAGAAGAATCTTTTTTTGAAGAAAATTTTTGGTATTTTATTATTCCAGCAGCAATTTTGTTGGGAATTTCAATGCTTTTAGAATTTGTTTTTGAAAATGTATTGATTGCTCAGATTCTAGCAGTAAGTTCAATTTTCCTTTCCAGTTCCGGAGTTGTCAGGGAAGCTATAGAAGATGTAAGTGAGAAGAAAATTACCGCTAATTTATTAATGTTGATCGCTGGTATAGCTTCATTTTTCATATTACATGGACAAGAAGGAGCAACAGCTCTATTATTATATGCAATAGCAGAAAGATTAGAAGAAATAACAACGGATAAGTCGAGAAATGCTATTAAAGAACTACTTGAACTCGCTCCTGATGATGCTTTAATAAAAACTGATAATGGCTACAAAAATGTCCCTTCAAAAGATGTAAAAATAGGAGATATAGTTGGAATAAAACCTGGAATGAAAGTCCCATTAGATGGTATTATAATAAAAGGAAATTCTTACTTAGATGAAAGTGCGATTACTGGTGAATCAATTCCAGTTTTTAAAAACGAAGGTGATGAGGTATTTGCTGCTAGTTTAAATTCGGATAGTTTTATAGATATTGAAGTTACAAGAGTTAGCACTAATACTATTGTTGCTCAAATTGCAGAAAGTGTGAAAATTGCTCAACAAAATAAGAGTGAACATGAAAAATTTATTGAAAAATTCGCAAAATATTACACTCCTGTTATCCTTCTTTCCTCCATATTAATAATGGTTA
>JABXKB010000299.1 GCA_013375485.1 Promethearchaeota archaeon
GGAGCCAAAATTTGGATACGAATCAAGAAATATCGGTGCTGGAGCACCATTAATAGAAACTGAAAGAGGTTGGCTCATGTTATATCATTCTGTAGAGGATTCTAATAAAGGTAAGGTGTATCACGCAAGTGTCGCCCTCCTTGATAAACAAAATCCGTTTAAGGTAATAGGACGACTTAAAGAACCTCTTTTTTCGCCAACCGAAGATTATGAAAAAATTGGAGATGTAAATAATGTTGTTTTCCCCACAGGCACCGCAATATTTGGAGATAGACTATATATTTATTATGGTGCCGCTGATAAGAGAATAGCCGTAGCATCGGTAAATCTGCATAAACTTCTTCACGAACTCTTGGCGTCTGAAATAGAAGTTGGGATTGGTTTTTTAGCAGGACAGATTTTTAATCTTATATTTAAAGAAGAAAAAAGTTTAACTCACCTTAAGAATTTATTGCATCAAAACGAAAAAGTTTTACTGATGGCAATTGGTTGGTTAGCAAGGGAAAATAAAGTTCTGTGTAGATTTGATTCAGACGAATTATTCATTAGATCAATAGAATAATAGTTAATAATAAAATAGTTCAACTATTGAAATCTTAAACTTTTTAATATTTTAGTCTTTTCTTAAATTAATTTATCGAATTTCATATTATGGAGCTGTTTTTCTGTATTATTAATGATCAAACGTTTAATGTCATTGTATTCAAAGAAATTGAACCTTATCCAATAAAATTAGGAACGATCCCACCTAAAAATTTAAAAGTGGCAAGATTATAAAATAATTATCTTATTTCTAATGAAAAAAGCAAAAACCCTTTTTTTGCTAGATATATTCATTTTTTAAATGTGATTTAGAATGGAATCTAATTGGATCCTTTATATAGCCACATATCCTCCCAGAGAGTGCGGTATTGCTACTTTTACAAAAGATTTAATGACAGCAATGGATAAGAAATTTTCTCCTTTTATAAAATCAAAAATTCTCGTTATGAATAATAATAGCGATAATAAATATGAAAATATTGAAGATGTTTTATTTGATATTGCTGATAATGATATTTCAGCATATATAAAGGCTGCGAAAAGAGTAAATGAGATAGATGCTATAAAGCTGATAAATATACAACACGAATTTGGTATTTTTGGTGGAGAATATGGAAATTATTTAATAAAATTTCTAGAAATTGTAAAAAAACCAGTCGTTATATCATTCCATACAGTTATCCCAAATCCAGATGATAAATTAAAGAAAATCGTTCATGAGCTAGCAAAAAAATCTTCTTATTTAGTTGTTATGACTAACAAGGGGATCGATATTTTAAGAAAAGATTATGATATTAAAAGCGAGATAATTGTAATACCTCATGGAACGCCAACAGTGTCATTTGTTGAGAGTATAAAAGAAAAAACAGTAATGGGTATCGATGATAAAATTGTATTATCGTCTTTTGGCCTTATTAACTCCGGAAAAGGTATTGAATATGTAATTGAGTCGTTAACTGAGGTTGTTAAAAAATATCCTAATATTTTATATTTAATAATTGGCGAAACACATCCCGTAGTAAGGAAAAAAGAAGGAGAAAAGTATAGAAATTTTCTCAAGGAAAAAGTGAAGGAGTTTGATCTCGAAAAAAATGTAAAATTCTATAATAGGTACTTGACATTAGAAGAAATAGTAAAATTTCTACTAGCAACGGATATCTATATTTCTTCAAATCTGAATCCTAGTCAGATTGTTAGTGGCACTTTGGCGTACGCAATAGCCTGCGGTAGAGCGATTATCTCTACACCTTTCCTTTATGCTAAAGATATTATTACAGCTGAAAGAGGTCTTTTAGTAAAGTTCAGAGATCCTAATTCATATACTAATGCTCTAATAAAAATATTATCAAATCCCCTCTTAAAAGAAGAAATGGAAAGAAATAATTATTCATTTTCTAGGTGCATGATTTGGCCAAATGTAGCAATATCATATTATAATATTTTCAAGCGAGTTATTCCTAACTTAGGAAAATCTGAAATGTTATATCCAGAAATCAAATTTGATCATATTATGAATCTTACGGATGATTTCGGGATAATACAATTTGCAAATTATGCGAAACCAGATATATTATCTGGATATACTCTAGATGACAATGCTCGAGCCTTGTTAGCTTTTACGCAACATTTTAATTTATTTAAAGATAAAACAAAATTGAAATTGATAAAAATTTATCTGAATTTTATAAAGTATATCCACAAAAATGAAAATAAGTTATATAATTTTGTTAATTACAATAAGATTGTTAATCTCGAGCATTGGAGCGAGGACGCCCATGGAAGAGCAATGATGGCTCTTGGTTATTTAATTGCTACAAAAAATATCCCAATGGATTTAAGAGAAGAGGCAGAACTGATTTTTGAAGATGCGAAAAAAACTATAGACAAGATTAGATCTCCGAGAGCAATTTCGTTTATTTTGATTGGACTCTATTTCTATAATGTAATAAAAAATTCTGAAGCCATTAGAATTAAAAAATTTGCCGATTATCTAGTCCAGCTCTATAAGGATTGTAATGATGAGAAATGGAACTGGTTCGAAAATTATCTTACTTATTCAAATAGTAAATTGCCTGAGGCTCTTTTTTTTTGCTATAAAACAACTAAAGATGACAACTATTTAATAATTGCCAAAGAATCTTTAGACTTTCTTATTTCTATTTCGTTTAAAGACGGAAAATTTGCTCCTATTGGTCAGAACGGATGGTATCATAAAAATGGCCATAATGCTAGTCATGACCAACAGCCAGTTGATGCAGCTTCAATGGTACAAACATTGATCGTTGCATATGATACCACTAAAGAGAATAGGCATATGAAACTTGCAATCGAAGCATTTAATTGGTTCCTTGGAAAAAATTCTCTGAATCAAGAAGTTTATAACGTTTTAACGGGTGGTTGCCACGATGGTATTGGAGAGTATTCTCTAAACATGAATCAAGGGGCTGAATCATCAATTTCTTATTTGCTTGCTAGACTTTCACTTCTTAGAAAACATAATTACTAACTTCCAAATCAAATACGAGGATGTGCTCGAGAATTTTAATGGAGAAATTTCTCATTTCAAATCTTTTTCTAATCAAATTATAAAAATTCTAAAAAATCAATTCAAAGATTCTAAGAAAGTTCCCTATGTGGAATACTGAGATCTGAAAATACTTTAAATCTAATTTAAAATAATAAAAGAAAAATAAATTTCTTAAACAATAAATATCTTAAAAAATCATTAATGGTAAATAAGGAAGGTGAGATAAAATTACAGAAAAAAAATTTGTATCCAAAATTCAAGAAAGTAAATTTGCATCTAAAATTCAGGAGTTTTTAGATAAATATTTTCACAAGATATTTAATAATAGTCATTTCTTTTACACAATAATATTTATAATATTCTCATTAATAATCGCACTATTAAGCCTTATTCAAGTAACAAATGTAGGGAATGCAATATTATTTTTAGCAACTGTTGTTTCAATTACCTTCATACTTTTAATGTTTGAGAGTTTAATTCCTCAATTAGAGAAGTATTTCTTTTCTTCTGAAAAAAAGTTTGATAAATGGAAGTTGATACTTTTCCTAGTAAATTTCTTAATTGGATTTATTCTAATCCTTGTTTACTTTCTAAACGCGACATCAACTGATATACAAATTCAATTCTTAGGATGGGATGTAATTCTTCCCGCACTCTTCGTTATCATTTATTTTGGATGGAATACTGTCCAAATCTTTTTCTTAAAAAGGGGTTTTGAAGCTGTTTCTGATAAAGTTAATGATAAAATTAGTAATAAATTTGGAATTTCGAAGAAGAAAGAAGTAATCCATTTGGTTTTAATGATTTTAGCTTTGATTGTCCCATTTTTAATTCAATTGGGTACTTTTTTTGGATTTTTACCTGAATTCGCTCCAGGGGGAGATAGAATACTATTCATTGCATGCAATTTAGTTATACTTCTAATCCTAATTATTACCTCATGGAGATTGATTACCTTATATCAGAGAAGTAAAAAAAATAATTCCACTAATGGTTTTTCTTCGATATTCTATATCCTAATATGGATTATATTATGGTTTAGATCTTTCAGCTTCCTAAACGCATTACTGAATATTACTGAAGCAAGTACAGATCCAGATATAGTTTCAAGCCTAATCGATATTTTACTTTTGGTTTTTACCGCAGTAATGGTTTTAAGAGGCTTAGGTGAAAAGGTCTATGATTCATTCGTTTTCAATGCAAATAATATGCCTTTTTTCCTTTTTGCTTTTACAGTTTTATATATTCAAGGGCAAATTATCATGATTACTGGGGCTGGAACACTTACTGGTATTTTCGCTAATAGAAATCAAATTAATTTAATCAATAATTTCTTAGTTATTGTCATAACAGTGATATTTTATTGGTGGTATTCGGAATATTCCTTGGAGAGGAAAGGATTTATAATTAGAAAACACTATAATCCTGAGGATGTGGCATTAGTAATACACGAATTCAAAGATTTTTTAGTGAATAATAACGCGCTTGATACGAACAGAGTTGGAGATAAAAAAATTCAAGATTTTCTTCGTTCCAAAAATTTAGAAATTCAAGAGATAAAACCGTCAGAACAAGAATCTGAAATTAAAACTGATGAAAATCTTAAAAGTGATAACTGAAATTATTATATATTTTTTAAAAGAAAAATAAAAAAATAAGAGAAAAGAGAAGCCGGCTTTTTTCTCTTTACAACCCCGTGATAAATACATCTCTTCTTGACAGATTACTTAAAATCCGCCCGCTTGCGTCGCCATAACCGTAATTACATCCTTTTTTGGATGGATTCCTATCTTAGCGAATTTTAACTGATCAGGTAATACTTTACCTTTAAAAATAAATTGTATTGCTAAGATTGGGTTTAATTTATATTCTCGTTGTACAGTTTTCTTGATCTCTGCTATTGAATTATTAGGATCAAGCTCAATAAGCTTTATAGCTTGATCTGGAGGGACTCCGGTCAGTCTAAATCTATATTGGGTAATTTTTTATCACACCCTTATTATTAATTTTTCAACCAATTTATGTTAGATATAAATTATCAAACCGAGATATTAAGGATTTTTGTATAGTATTTTGAACTTCGGTTTAGATAACGAAGAGTTAGATTTTAAATGTCTTTAATTGATTTTTTGAAAGCACCTTAAAATCGAAAAGGCTCTGGAGGAGGACCTGGAGGGCCAGGTTGTCCTGGAGGATGTATAGGACCTGGTTTTTGTATTGGAGGGGATGGAAAACGTCCAACTCTGTTCTCTAGGCTTGAAATACGTTCTTCAATTTTATCTAACCGTTCTTCAATTGCTTTTATCCTCTTTAATATATTTGGATCTTCTATTGTCATTTTATCTTCATTTTTTAATAAATTTTGAATGATATACCAATTTCTAAGATTAATTTCCTTATTTTTAAAATTTTACTTATTATTAGTTTTATATAAACTAAATTTACTAGTATTTGTATTTTATAATACTTTTAGTACAAGTCCAGAAAAAAAGTATATATTTATATATCTAGACTAACACCTTATTATTATGGAGAGCTGGAATATATCAAAAAAATTAAAGAGCGAGTTATTGAAAAAATCTAGCAATATCGAAGACAATAGTCGGAGGATTTTATTCATTCTTAGAAATTTAGGTCCACAAAGATTTACTAATTTAGTCAAATATTCAAATTTAAGTAGATCTACAGTTTCCAAATATCTTACTCTTCACACAAAAAATAAAAATATAGAACAAAGGTTAATTACAGATAAAAAAACTAATAAGCGGTACAGAAGTTATGTAATAACCGATAAAGGTATAGAAAAGCTAGGAGAACAACCCTTAAAACTAAAAGATGAGTTATTTATAGTAAATGAATTAAAAGAAAATGTGAGAAAACTCGAACACTTAATAGATTTCTATAAAGAAATAAGCGTGGAAGATACGTTTATAATCCATATAGTCAGCATTATCTCTAAGATAGGTGATAATTTTTTTGAAT
>JABXKB010000025.1 GCA_013375485.1 Promethearchaeota archaeon
AGCTATTATAGGAAAAAAAGGTATTAAAACCCATCAAATTTTTTTCGTTACAATGATTTTCTAGAATTATTTTCAATTATAACTAAAATAATTTGACTTTAAGTTTTCTTAATAGAATTAGAGTGTTATCACTAAAATTTGAGCATAGATCGAAAATCTAACTTCTTCAGTTAGATTCCATGAGAAGAGAGATACAATACCCGGGTTAAAAATGGTTTTTGAACCTAAAAATTTGGGGTTTTTCCAGACTAGATTCGAACAACTGGTTCTCTAAAAAACTAAAATCTTTTTTCAAGTACAGTAATAATTGGATGAAAATCTGTCTTCCCAAAAACATCAAGTAATTTTTTATCTGTTGTGTAAGCGAGGTTGATTCGTATAGAATCAGTTCCCCACGATTCCAAAATTTGAATCGCCTTGTCTGCTAAGAGTTTACCAACACCTTTTCCAATAAATTCTTTTTTTGTTGCCCAATTATCCAAATAACCAATATATCGTCCAAGTGTATTTTTTACAGCTTCAATCATTCCCATACTTACAACTTGGTCTGTTGATTTTAATTCTGCGATTAATGTGATTCGTTTAAGATTTGGTTTAAATTGCCTTAAACCTGAAGATTCTCTCCATTGAGTTTCATTAAACCCGATATCAAACATTTCATTTAGTTCTTTGAGAATTTCTAAAGTTGCTTCATAATCTGAAGTCCTATAATTTCTAATAATTATATCTTCTTCCTGAATTTCATCTTTTGACATATTTATTACCCTCTTTAACTATTTATTTTACTTATTAATTTTAAATCAATCCTATGTGTAAGAATTTTTTGACTAATACCACTATCATCTTCTTGTTTAATAATAACTAAGTATTCATCAATATAAGGTACTATTGGTGAAATAAACAAGAGTTCCTCCTGAGGGAACCAGAAATCAACCTTTTGGGCCATTATTTCCCTTTCAAAATAATCTTTAACATGAGTTATTGTAATAGCTATATTTGTTAAATCTTTATCTGTATTATTTTGGACTGTAATTTCAATTTCTTGACTTTTCTCAATATAATTGAGATGAGTAATTAAGAGTGGCGATAATGGCATAATATTATCTGATGCTTTTTTCAATAAATCAAAGAGTTCTACATTTGTAAAAGCACCTTCTCCTTTTAAACTGCTAAGTGGAGAGAATTCAAAACCTTTAAGCGAAAAATATGATATAGCTTTCTGTGTTTTAAAAGATGGGGATTCTGCTCTTTTCTCAATAGCTTTTGAAAAATAATCCTTAATAGTTTTATCGATTAATTCCCTCATAAATACTTTAATTTTTTTTCCTCGAGAAATACATTCTTGAATTTTTGGTGTCTTTATCACAGTTTCCATAGCAATCTCACTCTCTATTACTTTATATAATTTATCTTCGAAATGATCTCGTAATTCTTCTATTAATCTTTTAATTAACTCATCACCAAAAATATCTATTTCAACTGGTAAAGATACAATTATAACTATTGTTTCGGGAGTTTCTACTTCTAGTCCAGCTCTCCTTTTTTGTCTTACTGATTTTGCTAGAAATTTTTTCCCAAAAAATGTATATCCTTTATATTCTAAATCAATATGGTCAAGTTCTTCAGTTTCTAAGAACCAAACTGGATGATAATTTATGGGGCGCATGTATCTTTTATCATTTCTAAGCCTATCATCAGGATACATTAATAATGGCACCTGACCACGTTTTTCGTCGAAAAACATGACATATACTATGCATAAATCTTCTTTAGGATTTTTTTCCACAGCTTTATTAAAAATATCCGACACAGCAACCAATCCAAGAATAATTCTAAAGATAATTATTATTCCTTATTCAGAAGAAAAAAATTCTTCTTATTCTAAAAATTTAACTATAAAAAAATGTATACTATCTTTAAGTAATTGATCATCTCTTTTTTAATTTTAATATTATCTATGCCCCTCTTTAATAATAAAATACTGGATTAATAATAAAGTCGTAATAACCTATAAATTTTTATCTTAATTAATAATCAGATTAATGGAGCAGTAAAAGCTTATTGCTATAAACTAAAAGCTAATTGTATGTACTGATGAGTTTTCTTTTCCTTCTAACATATTAAATTTTAATTTTAATAATTCTTTTATTTTGATTCCTACATAATAATAAAATTTTAAAAATAGATAATCTACTTATCAAAATTGAACAGAATTTTAGATTTTTGTTTATATTGATATGATAATTACTGATATCAAAACCTATCTTTTAGAGCTTGATTTTAAAATTAAAATCGGTTCTATGCCTAGATTTAAGGTAACGGGGATTAATACAAATTTAATAACAGATGAAGGCATAGAATGATGATGATTTAATTAGAAATTATAGATCCACTTCTCATCTCATTTTTTTTCTAAATCTTTTTTTCTTTTTAGTAATATTTCACCGCATTTTTTTGATTCGATTGGATAATAGAAATAAGGAATTATCCAGAGAAATGTTCCAGCTAACCAAATGAATAATACTGATGACACAGCGACTGGTAGCCACGATATATCATTCTCTATTAATGAGGATAATAAAAGATTCCCAATAATGCCACCTATATTTATCATTAATCCATTCATCGCATTAGCAGTACTTCTTACTTCAGGAAGACATACCTCTGAATATATCGCAAATTGATTTCCTATGGAGAAAGTCGCGAACATGTATCCTAAAAATCCAACTAATATAAAAAATATCCAAGAAAAGATAATTTGAATAGTATTAGCTGTGAAAAATGGAGTTAAATAGAAGATTAAGGTAAATAAAACCCCTAGAATTACTCCAATAAGAGAAATAAGCGCTCTACCCCTAACTTTTCCCTTACTTAAATATGAGTCACCTAATTTTCCCCCAATAATAGTTCCTGGAAGAGCCCCTGCTCCTGCTAAAAGATAAATTGTAGTAGCGGTTAATTCTGAGTCAGTGCCGCCAATTTTTGCGCTTATATAAAAAATCCCCCAAGTTCCGAGGGTAGAAGTCGCTAATCCAGAACATAACACATATACTAAAATCGCACCTATTGATTTCTTTCTAAAAAGTTCAGTAAGACTGTTAAAGGTAATTTTATAATTGTAATTTATCTCACCTTTAAAATCATCAAACTCAGGTTCAGCACGTCCACGTTCGGGCTCAATTCCTACAGATATATAAATATATAGGAAAATTATTCCTATAATAAAACCAAAGATATATGGCAGTCTCCAGCCTAATGGTCCTGCTACATAACTTCCTAATAATCCTCCGGAAATAATACCCATTCCATTACCTAAAATTAAAGCGAAGTTCATAGCTCCAAACTTTTTTCCTCTTTCTTTGGGAGGGAAAAAATCTCCAATCATAGAAAATCCTATAGGTAAGAAGGCTCCCGAACCTATTGCACTTATTATAAGAAAAATTAAATAATAATAATAGTTAAATGATATACTAGCGAGTCCATATGAAATAATCCATAACAGATTGGTTAAAATAAAAATTTTTTTTCTTGAATATTTTTCAGCAATTTTATCTGTATAATAGCCAAAAAATAAAATACTGATGATTCCTACGATTAAAGTGGAAGCTATTAAAAACCCTACACCAAATTTAGTTGTATTTGGAAGGTATAGTAATAAATTATCAATGTTTACTGGCATAATTCCAATAAAAAAATATATCATAAAATATAGCTGGAAAAAAGAGTTAAATGTCTTTTTTCTTTTTATTTGGAAATAATCATCCATTTCTTAAATCCACCAATCTCTTTGTAATCATAAATTCTTTATTAAAACTTTAAATAATATTAATTGAAATCTAAGGTATAATAAGTTTTATTTTCCACAAAAGTGTTTAATCCGAAAGCTTTTTTTCAATTAATCTTTATACAAAAGAACTTAAGCTTATTTTATAAAAAAATGACTAATGTTAACTACATTTTCTTATTATCTCTCACTATAATTGCAATTGGTTATATTCTCAAAAAACTAAATATAATTTCAGAAGAAAATGGAAAAACAATTGCAAAAGTAGTTTTCAATGTCACACTACCGGCTTTAATTTTAAGTGTTATAATATCTATTGAAATTACTCCTTCATTGGGTTTGATAACCCTAATCTCTATTATTTATTGTATTCCTATTCTTGTTTTAGCCTTTATACTTTTTAAAAAATATCCAAAAGAAATAAAAGGATCAATATTTATGGCAGTAATAGGATTTAACGTAGGTCACTTCGCGTATCCTTTAATTGGAGGAATTTGGAATGAAGAGGGGCTTAAATATATTGCAATGTTCGACATTGGAAACGCAATTGTAATATTTGTTATTTGTTATGTTTTAGGGTTAATCTATTCACCAAAAAATCACTTCCAAGATAAAAAAGAGTTAGTTAAAAATATTCTATTTAAGTTATTGAAATCAGCTCCACTAATGAGTTATATAATAGCTCTTATTTTGAATTTTCTTAATATTAAATTCCCAATTTTTGTATCAGATTTATTAGATATTTTATCAAGAGCAAATATGGTCCTCACATTACTATTATTAGGAATATTCCTGAATTTTAAATTTGAAAAATCACAATGGAAAAATGCTTCTATTGTACTTATTATACGATATTCTTTTGGATTAGTAATTGGACTCTTATTATTCTTTTTCTTACCATTTAATCAATTGTATAGAGGAATATTGACTATCGCGCTGATATTACCAATTGGATTAGCAATAATTCCTTTTACAGTAGAATTTGAATATAATGAGAAGTTTGCTGGAATGGTTACTAATTTGACAATTATTATCTCATTTATTCTCGTCTGGGTTGTAATTCTGTTTTTAGGATTCGGATAAGCTTTAAAGAATTGGATAGCTTAATTGACAATTTGATTAAAATTTAAGTATAAGGTAAATTCTTCTTTAATTTCATCATATTCATGGTTTGCGTTATGAATTATAAATTCAATATTGTCCTTATTCATTTTTTCAATAAATGAATTATTAATTTTTGACCAATGAGGCATCCCCTCTAAAAATACATTCCATAGAGAATTAGGGTTATTTTTCGATCTTGAGTCTATCTCCTTTGAAAGCAGAGTCCAAAATAAAATCAATTTATATGAAACTCCAGTATTAATTTTTAATCCCATACGTTGAAAGCTCCCAAATGCTAGAATCATTAACAAAGCTAAAGAATATCTCATTTGGATTTTATAAGAATGAATTAAAAATTGATTTTTTATTGAATCCCAATTAATTTCACTTAATATTTGATTACCAGACTCCTTTATACTTTCCTTTAATTTATTGTAATAAAATTCCTTGGTTAAATATGGTTTTGTTTCAACAAATTGGAATATTCTAAGAGCACCAGCAAGTCTCCATTCCAACCATTCTTGTGAATACAGTTTTGATTTCTTTAACGCTAACTCTTTATCTGGCCAAATACCTAAAATAATTTTTAATTTCGAACTGATTTCATCATAATACTTAATATAGTGGTCAAAAATTTTAGTATAATAGTAGCCCAGAATATCAATATATGTAAAAACTTCTAAGAGATCGATGAAACTGTTAATAATTTTTTCATGTGAGAATAATTTAATGAATTCTGGATCATTAAATATTGAATAAACCCCATAATAAGTAGATTCTCCTGTATATATAGTAGCAATAAGTAAGTGATAGTGAACTATTTTTCTGATAAGTAGTTTCTCGATATCTGAAAGGCCAAATGGTTCAAGCAATTTCATGCTTGAAACAAGATTATAACTATGATACGGATGTCTTTTATTATCAATATATCTACCAATATCATGGTACATTAATATTATTGGGATAATTAACTGGTTTTGAAAGTGCTGATTCAAAACTTTTTCTCGAATTTTATTTATTGATCCTTGTGAAAGAGTTTCATGAGAAAACTTTCCACTTTTTATCAAAAAAAATATTTTATAAGATCTGAATATGTGTCTTATTGTTCTTTGAATTTCATCTCTGTTTTTCTCTCTAGCATCTTGAAAAATTCTCTCTAAGTTGGGAAATATAGATATGAGATCAAAAAACTCATCAGAACTATCTATATCAGCTACGGAATCAATCCAAGACAGTTCTATGTTTTTAAATAATTTATTTAATGAATTTAGCATAACTTATACAACATTTTTTTCTAGTATTTGAAAAAAAGGTTCTAAATCAATATTGCCACCACTTAAAATTAAACCAATCTTTTTATTTTCTACTGAGACTTTTTTTGATAATACGGCTGCTAATGGAACTGCTCCAGACGGCTCAACAATAATTTTCATACGTTCCCATAGAAATCTCATCGCTTCAACTATTTTAATTTCAGATACCGTTACTATTTGATCTACATATTTCCTGATGAAATTAAAAGTTTTTTCAGAAATAGAAGTACGTAATCCATCAGCAATGGTATCCGGATATGTACTTGGTATAATATAACCGGCTTTAAGAGATTTAAGCGCATCATCAGCTATAGAAGGTTCAACACCAATAACTTGGGCATCTGGACACAATTCTTTAGTAGCAATTGCTGTTCCACTCAGTAAACCACCACCACCCAGTGGGGCGATAATTATATCAAAATTACCAATTTCATTAATTAATTCATAAACTGCTGTTCCTGCGCCATTAATTATATTGTAGTTATCAAAAGGATGAATTAAAATCAAATTATTTTTTTCAATTAATTCTTCAGTAGTTTTAGTCCTAGATTTTAGATTATTATCACAAAATACTATTTTAGCACCATATCCTTTAGTTGCATTGATTTTATTTATAGGGGCTCCTTTTGGCATAATTATTGTCGCTTGGATTCCTAATATTGACGCGGCAAGCGCAACAGCTTGAGCATGGTTACCACTTGAATGAGTTATAACTCCCTGCTTCCTTTCTTCTTTACAAAGCAAACTTAACGTATTGTATGCTCCCCTAAATTTAAAAGCGCCAACCCTTTGAAAATTCTCGCATTTAAAATATATTTCTGCAATCATAAGAGAATTTAATGTCCTTGAAGTCATAACTGGAGTCTTATTAATGATATTACCAATCCTATTATACGCTTCTTTTATTCCTTGAAATGACATTTATAACTAAATATTAAATTGGTTGATTATATCTTTAGAATTATTTTAGAATTAAAAGGATATAGAATATTTACAAACGCATTGGTGTTGTATAAAAGTAGTTTGTAAATCTTACACTATTTTCAGCAAGTTTATCTAGATGTGGAGTATTAATGGAAATGGGTGTCTATGATGAATTGTAACAATCGAGAAATTGTCCTTGGCTATGAGTTATAAATAATATGATATTTGGTTTTTTTTCATAATGTTTCCCATAAAAAATTGAAAATAGATTTAAGGTTGGACAATAATTTTAACAAAATTTCTCTCATTGGGATCTATATACCTTTCGAAAGTTTTCTGCATATCCTCTAAATGTATCATTTCAGAAATAAATTCATTACTGTCTACTTTGTTCTTAGCAAATAAATCAATTGCAGCTAAAATATCTTCCCGATCATGACCTAGGCATCCTTTTAAAGTGACTTCTTTGGAGTTTAACATAAACAGAGGGAATGTTATGCTTCCTTTATGAATTCCTTCTAGTAAAATAGTACCTCCTTTTTTTATGAAATTAATTGCATTAGATATAGTTTCCTCATTTCCAACACAATCAAAAATGAAACTTGGAGCGCCTAATTTTTTAATTACCTTTTTTACTTTAGCTCTACTTGTACCAACAGCATCAGTAGCTCCCATTTCTATAGCTTTTTTTCTTAAAAATTCATTGGGTTCAACAATGACTATATAATTAGGATTCTTTTCAAGTAATAATGCTTTGAGTGCTGTCAATCCCACATTTCCTCCTCCAATAATGAGGATATTTTCATTTTTCTCAATTCTAGATAATTTAAAAGCTCTCATCATTAATGCAAAGGTTTCTACCATTACGGCATCTTTAATTGAGATATTTTCTGGTATTGGAAATATTGAGATTTTTGGGACTTTAACATATTCAGCAAAACCCCCATCTTGAAACATTCCCATCCCTTTTAACTGACCTTGACTTACATCAAGTGATACATTCACACAGATAACCTTATCCCCCACCTTTACATCAGTAATATCTTCCCCTAGTTCCTCAACTATACCTGTGATTTCATGTCCCATTACTAAAGGAAAATTGTACATTTTATGCTTAAAATTTGTTATATCACTTCCACAAATCCCACAATAATGAACTTTAACCAATGCTTCATCTGGGCCAGGTGTGGGTTTAGGATAATCTTCCCGATATATTATTTTTTTGATGTTTTCTATAACAGCAGCTTTAATAAATTAATCATCTCCAATTTTTTTTCTTTTATATCAATTATTTTAGAAAAATAATATATTTTTTGTAATTTTGAGAATTAAATGTAAAAATAAAGATTTTAAAGCCCCAATAAAGCGCTCATACTTTTCAGGATTGTATCAATTTCAGTGTCAAAAGTTTTAACCTGATCGAAAAAAATATTATTTACTTGAATTAATTGTTTTACCACATATTCAGGTGATTGAGTGATTTTTTTTGCTAGGTTTAGTGCCTCATTCAATACTTCCCCTTTCTCAACTAATTTATTAATAATATTCAGACGGTATGCTTCCTCAGCGGTGAGAAAAGTTTCTCTAGTTCCAGTATTTAATGTAATTTCTAGAGCTTTTCCACGCCCCACAAGAGTCATATAGGGAAAAAAAAGTGGACATGCTCCAAATCTTATCTCAGGGTGACCAAAGAGGGAACCCTTTGAAGCAACTCGAAGGTGACAAATAATAGTAAGGTCAAATGCTCCCGCTAAAGCATATCCATTAACAGCAGCAATTAACAATTTAGGAAATTCAAATATTGTCTGATGAAAAAGATGATTGGATTCAACAAATTGCTGATAATCACCTTTTCCTTGTACAACTGCTTGTACTTCATCTTTATCAAACCCAGCAGAAAAATAATCCTCCCCACCGTAAAATATTACTGCTTTTACTCTTTTTTCTTCTTTAAGAGTATCTAAAACATCGATTATTTCGGTTCGCATAGCTTCACTTAATGCATTTTTCTTTTCAGGTCGATTAAATTTTACAATTGCAATTTTGCCTTTTTTTTCAAGACTAATAAATTGATAATTATTATTTTCCATTTTTTCCAACTATATTAAAATTTATATAAATTAAGTAATAATTAGATAAACATGTTTAAATTTCTTTTAATCATAATAAAAAATAATTTAAAAAAGTAATGGGATCTCAGAGCATGTTTTCTATTTGTACGGCTTATGTTGAAAATGGAAAATTAAAAGAAACTTTAATGGCAAATGCCGAATCTGAAGAAAAATTTACAAGAGATATTGGAGTTTTATTTCGAAAATTCTTTCAAAGCAAGATACAACCTTATATTATTTGGTCGATTACAGAATGGAAATCTGAGAGGCATCATCATGATGCGGTTCAATCGATAATGAAAATTAGAAGAGATGATCGTGATTGTCGAAGATAAATATTTTGTATCTACTTATGAAGATAAAACTAATTTATATTCGCTTTCTCCAACGAGTAAATTTATATTATATTTATTAAAGCAATGAGGATCTTTAAGTCAAATGGATTTATTAAAGAAAAGCCTTCTCCCTAAACGCACAGTCGTATATGCATTAAAATAACTGCAAGAGAATAATTTTATAAAAAAATATAAAGATAATACTGACAAACGAGTAAGTATCTTTGAAATTCTGATTTAATATATCTGATTTTTTTATTTTATTTTTCACTATAAATAAAGAAAACTGCAATTTTTACTTACAACTTTTAATAAGACCTTTTCTTAAAAATATTTTATATGAGTTCATCTAATATTGTTGAGGACCCAAAAAGAAGAATAAAGGAATGGTTAGACCAACTTAAAGAATTTAGGCTTTCAACTCCATTTGACTTTAAAGATAGAACAGTAGTAGACCCCGAAAGTCATATAAAAGAAGTAGCATTCTATTTGGCTCTAGAAAAGCACACTTATAATGATCTATGTTGGAAATTAGCTGAAAAAATTCAGAAGAAAGCTCTTTCAACACCGAATATAGAAGAAATCAGAGAAAAAGCTGAGGAAATATTCAATATTTCAAAGACATATGATGAATTATGCTGGCTGAACGCGGAATTTGATATCCTAACCAATAACGAGTAATCCAAAAACTGGAAAAAAGTTCAACAAAAGAAAAAAAAAATTAATTCGCAGTCACTAGTATTCTTTATTAGATTCCACTATATTTAGTAAAGTTTAGTCTAATACAATTACTTCTTCTACATCTCCAGGTTTCTCTATTGTTTCTACTATGTCCAAAAAATAAGGATCAATTATTGAAGATATTTGCTTGAAATTATAATGTTTTGCTTTTATCGCTTTTAATTTACATGAAGAGGCACATTTTCCGCATCCTTTACAAAGCGCTGAGTTAATAACAGCCTTTTTAACAGTTAAACTAACATCTTCAAATTTACTCTCAGCATCCACAATATCGATTGCCTTGAAAGCACAATTCTCCGCACATATTCCACAACCATTACACTTTTCAGAATTTATTATTAAATCCTTAAAAAAGCATTCGATGGAAAGCAAGAATGACATAAATTCCAAATTTGTTGATGAGATTTTCCCTTTATTTAGAAATCTGCTAGCTCTACCGGCGGCTCCATTAGCTTGTGTTATGGAATCTTGAAGATTCTTAGGCCACTGAGCACATCCACACACAAAAACTCCATGAGAAACAAAATCTAAAGGCCTCACTTTTTCATGAGCTTCTGGAAAAAAACCATTATCATCCAGAGGTATGTTTAACATTGCAGCTAGTTCTTTTAAATCTTTGGATGGAATCAATGGAGTTGCTAATAAAAGAAGATCTGTCTCAAAATAAATCTTGTTGTTTACATCAGCATCATCACGCAGTTCTATCCTATATTTTTCGGGTTTTCGGTTTATTTTTTCAACATTCGGTATATTGTTCAAATCATATCTCAAATAGTATGCTTTTTTTTCACGTTTATTGAAAATATCTTCGAATTCTTTTTTAGCTGTGTGAAGGTCTCTAAATAATACAAGAATTTCGAGTTCAGGTTTTAATTCTTTTAAAATTTTAATGTTTTTGATTGCATTGGTGCAACAAACATTAGAACAATATGAATATCCAAATCTTTGCCTGGCTTGTACGCATAAAATAGTAGTTATATGATTGATATCATCTAACCAAGATTTATCTTCACTTTTTAACTTCTGTTCTAAATCTAATAATGTTAGTACATTCCGATTCAATTCATGATATTGGAATGTTCTTCTTGGTTTAAACTCCTGACATCCTGTAGCTACTATAATAATACCAGCATTTACCGTATGAACCTCATCATTAATATCAGCAATTTTGATCTCATAATTTCCAATTGTACCCGTTATTTCTTTTAATTTTGAACTCCGAAAAACCTCCATCTTTTCATTTTTCTTAACTTCATCAATAATGTTGTTTAAAAAATCTGAAGCTTTTTGTTGAGTAGGATATAAAATATTGATCTTATTTAAATTACCACCGAGAACTTTCTCGTTTTCAATAATATATGTTTTAAAACCTTGGTTACTAATATCTAAAGCTGCGGTCATTCCAGATACACCTCCACCAATTACTAAAGCGCTAGGGGTAATATTAATTATATCTTCTTCCTGTAAGATATCAATCTCTCTTTCTTTTATTTGAGAAAACTTCTCAGAATTCAACATAATAGCTATCTGTCCAGCCACACCACTAGCATTAGATACTGCTTCTGTGATATTCATGGGTCCTTGACTTAAACCGCATAAGAATATTCCATCTCTAGTAGATAATAAATTATTAAAATAGGAACCTTCTTTGAAAAAGGCATAATTATCCAATTCAATTTCTAACATTTGAGCTAATTCTTTGGTTCCTCTCGAAGGGATTAACGGGGCTGCAAGGACAACTAAATTCGCTCTGAAGTCGTTCACTTCATCTTTCTTTAAATCTCTATAATGTATGATTAGATCATTTGTGTCTGGATCCTCTTCAATATCATTTATTTTAGAATAAATATATTTTATCCCATATTCTTCTTGGGCTTTCTTTGTATACTCATAAAAATCTTTACCAAAAACTCTAATATTGTGCCGAAATACAACAATTTGAGAGTCTGTAAAATTCTTTTTTGTATTTATTGCATTTTTTGCTGTATACATACAGCATACACGAGAACAATAAGAGACGTTTTTTTCTGATCCTATAGAACCTGCACATTGGATAAAGGCAATTTTTTTAGGTTCTTGTTCATCACTAGGTCTTAATACATGACCACCGAAAGGCCCCGATGAACTTACTATTCTTTCATATTCTAATGCATTAACTACGTTATCATATTGATAACCCCACCTCTCTGATAATTCCTCTCTTAGCATATCATACCCAGTAGAAACAACAATTGCTCCTACATTTAATGTGATTTCTTCTGTTTTTTGCTCAAAATTTATAGCTCCTGCTTGACAGACTTTTTGACATACCCCACATACATCTCTATTTAGAAATAAACATAAATCAGGATCGATTAAATATACTGGAGGTGTGGCTTGAGGAAATGGGATATATGAGGATTTTCTTCTACCTAAATTCATATCAAAAATATTGGGAGCTTCTACCTTAGGACATTTAGCAGCACAATCACCACATCCTCGACATTTTCTCTCATCTACAAAACGTGGCTTCTTTGTGATTGTAACAGTAAAATCTCCGGCGCTTCCACTTACTTTTTTCACTTCACTTAGTGTATACAATTCAATGTTAGGATTTCTATATACTGCTACCATTTTAGGAGCGAGAACACATAAACTACAATCATTGGAAGGAAATAATTTATCAAATTGAGCCATTCGACCTCCTATAGAGGGCTCTTTTTCGATTAAATGAACTTTAAAACCAAGTTCAGTTAAATCTAAAGAAGCTTGAATACCAGCAATACCTCCACCAATAACCAAAACAGACCCTTTCATAAAATCTATCCCTCTTTTTATCAATTTAAAATTATTTATTTTGAATCTTCAAGAAGACTAATATGTTCTCCAAAAGATTTAAAAATTAAAATATTCAAATCAGAAATATCAATTTATATTTAGCATTAAATGAGTAATTTCACTAATTTAAATATTACTCTTATAATTGTCGAAATCCGATAAAAAGTTTCGCAATAGTGATCCTTTTCATGGATTTTTACTCTTGATTGTGATCGATATGGATCATATATCTATGATTCATTATCATTACCGTACATAATGAATGAGGACATTAATTTATTAAGATATTATTTCGAATTTCTAGCATTTTCTCTAGAATAATTATTAAGATCAAACAAATTAATCAAATTCTATGATCCATTTCTTATATCTTGGGGTATAAAAATTCAGAAAAAATTTAATAATCATTAAAAAAAGATTTTAAGAGACTCGAAATGGACCTAATTCTTTTATTTGGTTTGTAAATTCAGTAATTAAATCAGCAAACTGCTTACCTTCAGATGCACTCACCCACTCGAGCCTAACACGCTTGCCATTTACACCTAATTGTTTAATAATGATTTCATGTAATCTTTTGAATCTATCCCTTGTATATTCATTTCCCGAAATATAATGGCAATCACCTATGTGGCACCCAGTAATAAGTACACCATCTGCACCATTATTTAAAGCTTTCAAAACAAAAGAAGGTTCAACCCTACCTGAGCACATAACTCGAACTATTCTCATGTTAGGAGGATATTGAAATCTGGAAACTCCCGCTAAATCAGCTCCAGCATAGGAGCACCAATTACAACAAAAAACTAATATTTGTGGTTTGAATTCTTCTTTTCCATTTTTAATTTGTGATTTTGACATAGAATCTCCTTTTTTTAACAATTTATTTTTAATCTAAAAGTAATGTTTCGATCATAGCAGTAATTTGATCAAAGTCGTAATGTTTTACAGCAATTGCCCCATTTGGACAGGTAGCAGCACAGGTTCCACATCCTTTACATAAAGCAGGGTGAATAAATGATTTTTTAATAACTAAACTAACTTCTTCGAAATCTTTCGTTGATTCAATTAATTCTATTGCGTTATAAGGACATATTTCTATGCATTTACCACACCCAATACACATATC
The DNA here is from genome assembly GCA_013375485.1 of Promethearchaeota archaeon. Taxonomy (GTDB): domain Archaea; phylum Asgardarchaeota; class Lokiarchaeia; order Sigyniarchaeales; family SOKP01; genus Loki-b32. The sequence continues at coordinate 14,256 of JABXKB010000025.1, forward strand.
TGGACTTGATTCTGCTACTATCCCCGATGAGGTAATTTCTTTTGCACTTAAAAATCTGCTTGCTCTCCCAGCTGCTCCATTTGCTTGGGAAATTGAATCTTGTATATTTTTTGGCCATTGAGCGCTTCCACATAAGAAAATTCCATCAGTGGCAAAATCTAAAGGACGTAATTTAACATGAGCTTCTAAGAAGAACCCATTTTTATCTAGGGGAACCTTAAGCTTCTTTGCTAAATCTTCTAAGTTATCAGCTGGTATTATTGGGGTTGATAACACAATTAAATCTGTTTCAAACCCAATTGTATCTTGTAAATTAGTATCAAATACTTTTACATCGTATTTTTCAACTTTTCCATTTGTTTTGGTTATTTCAGGAATCTTGTCCAAATCATATCTCAAAAACATAGCATCTTTTCTGCGCTCACGATAATATTCCTCATATCTTTTTTTAGCCATTTGAAGATCTCGGTAGAGGACAATAATCTCAAGTTCAGGTTTTAATTCTCTTAAAAAACTTATATTTTTAATGGCGTTTCCACAGCATGTATTTGAACAATAGGTTATGCCTTCTTTTTGTCTCGCATTTACACATAAAATTGTCGTTACACGTTTAATATTATCAAGCCAAGACTTATCCTTATTTTTGAGTTTCTGTTCTAACTCCAATTGAGTCATTACATTCTTATTCTTTCCGTCATATTGAAACAGACCTTTAGGTTTAAATTCTTGACCTCCAGTAGCTACGATAATTGTGCCTATCAACAGATCGTGCAGATTTTGTTTAGAGTCTACTATAGACACATCATAATTACCGATATATCCTTTGATATCTTTTATTTCAGATTCCAGGAAAACTTGAATATTTTTATTTTTCTCAATCAATTCTTTGGTCTTTTCAAGAAACACTGTGGCTTCTTCATGGATTGGATATAGTTTGTTCAAATAGTTTAAGTTTCCACCTAAAAAATTCTCTTTTTCGACTATAAATGTTTTAAATCCTTGATTAGCAATATTTAGAGCGGCACTCATCCCAGCGATTCCACCACCTATTACTAATGCTGTAGGTGTAATTTTAAGAGCCTCTTCCTTCTGTGGTTTTAACAGTCTTGCTTTAGCAATAGCCATTCTAATAAGGTCTTTTGCTTTTTCAGTTGCGGCTTCAAGTTCAGTCATATGAACCCAACTACATTGATCACGGATATTAACCATTTCAAAAAGATACTTATTTAATCCTGCTTCTTGACATGTTTCTTGGAATAGAGATTCATGGGTTCTAGGAGTACACGATGCAACAATAAACTTATTCAGTTTATATTCTTTTATTAATTCTTTTATTCTTGTTTGAGAATCTGAACTACATGAATATAAATTATCTTCACAATGAACTACATTTGGTAATGTTCTTACATATTCTGCAACATTTGGTACATCAACATATTTTCCTATGTTAATACCACACCAACAAATCATTACACCAATTCGAGGAGTGTCTGTGATTTTAACTTCTTTTTCAGGTTCCTCAAACACTTTTTCTTTTACTTGAGTAAATTTAGCTGGATTTAGTAACATAGCTACTTGTGCTGCTACACCACTCGCATCAGCTACAGTTTCAGGGATATCTTGTGGACCTTGACAAAATCCACATAAAAATATACCGTTTTTAGAAGATTGTGATTTGTTAAAATATGATCGCTCCTTAAAGAAATTGTATTTATCTAACTCAACGTTTAATATATTGGCTAATTCCGTTGCTCCTTTAGAGGGAACTAATGGAGTTGCTAAAACAACTAAATTTGCTTTGAAATCTTTAAATTCTCCCGTTTTTAAATCCTCATAATGAATAATTAAATCGTTTGTTTCGGGGACTTCATTTACTTTACTAATTTTGGTTTGATAGTATTGCACACCATATTCATCTTGCGCTCTTTCAGTGAATTCATAAAAATTCTTACCAAATGCTCTTATGTCATGCCTAAACACGAAACATTGTGAATTTTCAGAATGTTCTTTTGTTATTATTGCCTCTTTTGCTGTATACATACAACATACACTGGAACAATAAGGCACATTTTCATGCAAATCTCGTGATCCCGCACATTGAATAAAAGCTATGGTTTCAGGTTCTTCTTCATCACTAGGTCTTAAAACATGTCCACCAAATGGACCTGATGCACATAATATTCTTTCATATTCAAGTGCACTTACTACATTTTTATAATTATAACCCCATCGAGGTGACAAATCTTCTGCTGGCATATCAAATCCAGTTGCAACTACCACAGCTCCAACATTGATTTTGATCTCTTGGGGTTTCTGTTCATAATTAATAGCCTTGACTTCGCATACTTTTTCGCAGACGCCGCATACTCCTTTTGTAAGCTTTAAACATATTTCAGGATCAATTAAATAAACAGGAGGGACCGCTTGTGGAAATGGGATATATACAGATTTTCTTTTACCTAAATTCATATCAAAAATATTGCCAACTTCGATTTTGGGGCACTTCGTTGCACAATCACCACATCCTTTACATAATGATTCTTCAATATATCGAGGTTTTTTTAGGACAGTAACAGTAAAATCTCCGGGTTCACCCGATATCTCTTGAACTTCGGAATATGTCATCAACTCAATATTAGGATTCCTAAAAACTTCCACCATTTTTGGTGCAAGAATACATAAACTACAATCATTTGTGGGAAAGGTTTTATCAAGTTGAGACATTCGACCTCCAATTGAAGGTGTTCTTTCTACTAAGTAAACTTTAAAGCCTAATTCTGTTAGATCTAAAGATGTTTGAATTCCTGCGATTCCCCCACCAATAACACACACCGCGCCTTCCATTATACTTTAACCTCCGTGTTTTCATCAATATCTTTTATATTTATTAAGTTCACTAAAAACTCTGAAAAATCTAAAATTTCTACTGAGGAAAAATGTTCATAATCATTTTGAATACAAGATAAATGTATTCGGCATTTCGGACATGATGTTACCATTATTACACCCGCCTCTTTTGCTTCTGTCATGCGTTTATATCGAAGTGCTTTAGATTTTTCATTACAATTCATCCAAGAACTTACACCACAACATAATGAATTTTCTTTATTATGTTCCATTTCATTGAATGTATATCCTATTTCTTTTAATTTACTGAAAATCTCTCTTACATTCTCCAATAAAGTGCTATTCTTTGGTAAAAATCTGCTTAACCTACATGGATCATGATAAGTAAATGGAATTGTTTCAGTCGTTTCTTTAGGATTTTTAAATTCAATTTTACCTTGCTTCCATTGATCATAAACATATTCAATTATATGTTTAACCTTGAATTTTGTATTAAAATCCTCAAATAAATTTGGATAATCTACTTTAAATGTTCTATAGCATTCTGCACAAGCAGTAATAATTATTGTAGCTTCGGTTTCTTCAAACCTTTTAATATTTTTCTTAGCTAAATTGATGAAGGCATTTAACTTTCCTTGCCCCCAATAAAGGTCATGTCCACAACATATTTCATCTTTTAGAACTACTATAGGTTCTTTCTCAATTTGACAAATAATTTTTAAAGTGCTTTCTGCTACTGAATCTTGATTTTCAAATTCAAAATTAAAAAAAGGCAAACAGCCAACATAATACATGACATTTCCTTTATTTGTAATTTTACAACCATTTGGCACCCAATCAAGGTTTCTTTCGGGAAGTATTCCTGGTTGACTCATTATTTCAGAAATAGTAGTATAAATACCTTTATGAGCAATATATTCATCAGGACTTTGATTTGCTAATTTCCGCATTTTATATCTTGCGACTCTTACAATGTCTGCAAAATTAATGCCTTCAGGACAATATTGAAGGCATGTGTTACACGATATACAATCCCATAATACTCCACTTTCAATTACTTTATCTTCAAAGCCTTCCAATATCATTTGAATGATTCGACTTGGTGTAAACTTTTGTACTTTTGATAATTGACAAACACCGGAGCATCTTCCGCATTGATAGCATCGTTTCAGCATATCTCGTAATTTCTCTTCATAAATTTTCTCCAGATATAAATCGTTTTCATCTTTTTTTAGTTCTAATTTATCTTTCTCTTCTATTTCTGTTATTATACTCACTTCTATACCTTAAATATGATATAATGATATAAAGAAATACTCCAAAACTTAAGCGTTATAACATTTTATATTTATTATTCTTTTTTTTTATGTAGTATAAGTAAAAAAAATGTACAAGCAACGATTGAAAGTAAGAAAAGATAACTTTCATGGTCTTACGAGCATTTTGAAATCGAAACCTTCTTCTTTCTTAACTACATTATAGAATTCGCATTGGATACAACTCTTGTATTTTTGTGCATAATCACCTTGAACTTTACCTCCACATAATGTTCCTGCTATCATCCAACAAGCTCGACCAGCATTCTTACCACCGTTTAATCCATTATATCTACTATCCACAACAGCAGGGCATACTCCTAACTCATCTATTTTCATGTTTTCTGGTTGCCAATCACAGTTCATAATTTCCCAACAATTCTTTTTCATAAGATCACCGCAGTAATTGTTCACTTGCTTCTCAAAATTCTTATTTTTGATATAATTTTCAATTTTTTATTTTAAATCTTTCATAAAAGCGTCTTTACGATCAATTTTTAAGCGTGAGAATTGAGTGATTAATTCTAACATGCTATTTTTTTTTGATTTATCCAACTCTGAAGCGCGTATAACTCCTGCATTTACAGTTTTCAAAAGTAATTCTTCACCTTTTTTAGTTCTTGTAATTACAGTAGTATATTTATCGGGAGAACCTAATCCTCCAAAAGAGATATCAGCATAGATGTTAGAAAAATCATTACATGCACGACAAGCTGGTCGCATGTAATCTTCTATTTGGTTAAATGGAATATGGATAACTTTTTCCCCCGTTCCATCGTCTTTTAACCTAAAAATTATGTCTTCCTTAATGTTCAATTTTTCAATATTCTCAAATGAAATATTGAAATCTTTTTCAAATCTTTCAATTTGTGAGCGATCAAACAAAAAATTCTCAAAACAAAATAAACCTAGACATATCTCAATATTTTGAGACGGGGTAACTCCAAGATCTTGCATACACCTTATTGTATATATTTGACATGGTGTACCTACAATGGCAAGTTTTTTGAATTTATAATGATTTAACTTTTGAATTGAATGAGTGTAAGTACAGAACTTTTGGATCTCCTTCAGTTGAGGAGATATTTCTAATTTAGCTCCTGAAGCCTTTATTAGGTCATATTTGCTATCAGCAAACGCAGCTTCTCTCGAAAAAGGAGCATCAGTTTTAGATACAATAGAACCATCAATTAATTTCTTCTCTATCATATAATTTATGATTGAATTCACGACCCCTCCATCAGTTCCATATTTTAAAAATTCTTGATCAGCTGCTTGACAAGAATAAATGTTTTTATAATTACCAATTGGCATGGTAGAAAAATCTTTAAATTGATATGTTTTACTAAGCTCATCATCCAAAACATGTGTCTGAGGGCAGATATGATAACAGATACCACATTCAAGACATTTATCCTCATTTATATAAACAGGAGGAGAATAGGGATCTCGCAATGCGATTATATCATATTCAGCAGAACTACAAAAACTTACACATCCTCCACATTCTTGGCAGATACCTTTGTCATGTACTTCGGTAATTAAATCTTGAAAAGTTTTAGGACTCATAATATTTTCTTAAATTCTTTAAAATTAATAATTTTTTTTTTATAAATTTATGGGCTTACAATTTTTTCGTTTTGTACCAGCTATTCTTTCTAACAATGGTTGCCCTGGTTTGACATCTTTTAAGCTTTTGGATTTAATTAGTCCTTTTTTAATAGCATCTTTAAAAATTTTCTCGCCTTTTTTTGTTCGTGTTATTACAGAAGACCATCCACTCGGTGATCCTATAGACCCAATTGATATGTCACAGTAATCAGAAGTCAAATCTTCGCAAAAATGACAATTATGACGAGCGTAGGATTTTACATCATTTAGGGGTACTCTTATATCTTCCCCCGAATCTAAGTAAATGATAAATTTACCACCACTTATATCCATTTTTGTTATTTTAGTATAATCTTTATCAAATTGTTCTTTAATTAGTTTAAGCACATTTTCATAAGGAAAGGATTCCATGCAAAAAAGCCCAAATCGATATTTAATATTTTTGAAAAAAGGTAATCCGCTTGGAAATAGATTTCCCTTTTCTAAAGCATTCATCATACAAGGAACTCCCACAACTGCAATATTCTCATACTTTTTCGTTTTATCAATTATGTTTAAAGTCGATGCATTAGCGTACTTCGTTCCACCAGTTTTATATAAATCTTTAATATCTTCTATGATAACAGGCTCAGGTTTCCAGAAATCCTTTGAGTGTTGTACCGCTACAGCTGCATCAACTAATTTATTCTTCAATAAATACTCAAGTAAAGAGGTAACAATCCCTCCATCCTGTCGTACCTTATTGATCTTATCGCTAGTTGTTGAGGCAGAATAGGTATTAATATAACCATTAATTTTATCTGAAAATTTCAAAGACTTATCAAGTTTGTTAATACTCAAAAGAGCTTGTTCTATTGAAAACGATCTAGGACAAACAGAATAACATAAGCCACATTTCATGCAAGTATCATCATCTATCTCTAAAGTATCTGCTGTGACTGTAATAGCATTTACAGGGCAAACTGAGGAACACCAACCACATTGGCAGCATACTTCAGAATCAAACACAATAGAAACAGGTTCAAAAAAATGTTCAATGAAGTCATCAGGCAGATCTTTGACTTGATATCTATAAAAATATTCCTTTATCTCAACCTCTTTTTCTTCACCCTTTACTTTTTTGATGATTTTTTTCGTTATGACTTCAATCTGCTCCTCAATATATCCTTGTTCTTTTAAATAAATTATATCTCTAATCACATTCTCTGGAGGAAATTCTTTTACAATTTTCGCAAGCTCCTCCAAAAATAACGGTTTGTTTCCAATTAATCTCTCTAATACTAATTTACGCTCTGTTTCGGCATCGATCATAGCATCCAATATCTCATAAAATTCTTCTTCAGAATACTTTCCTGTTTTGAGAATTTCGTCTTTAGCTTCAAAGAAAGCTCTAATTTGAAAGTTTCCTGAAGCATCATAAGTTGCTTCCATTAATTCTTTCTGAGATATTTCTGTAAATAAGTTGTTATTTACAATTTGAACCATAATTCTTCCTATTTTGTTTTATTACTTTTTAAAAATATAATAATATTTTAAAACCATATAAGAACCCCTTCCATCGCAAGGTAAGTCATCTTATAACAAGTATTTTTTTATAAGAATCATTCAATAGGGGTAATTACTAATTCCTCTTTTGGTATATCAACATCCGTATTCTTAATAGGGTTTGGACCAGCTCTCTTAACTTTTTCATAAGCATCTTCCACACTTTTAACAAACTTTTCTGATTCTGCTCCACTTAACCAGTACATGTTAACTCGTTGATTTCCAAAACCCCGAGAATCTAATATCCTATTTGCCAATTCAACGTGCCTTTGAGCAGTAAAATTTCCATTCTTGAATTGACATTCGTTAGGTCGTCATCCAACTATCATAACGCCATCAGCTCCGGAGATAATGCTATAAAGGATATGTTTTAAATCAATCCTTCCAGTACATCTTACTTTAACAATTTTTACTGTTGTTGTATATTTTAAACGAGAAACTCCTGCTAAGTCTGCTGCGCTATAACCTCATTTTGTACAAGCAAAAGCTATAATATCATATATTTGTTCCATCTCTTCTAATCACCTCCTAATAAACCAGTAATCTCAGCAAATAACTGATGGTCGCGATAATATCTTATATCGATTGCTTGAGTAGGACAACAAGTAGCGCATATACCGCATCCATCGCAATTTATTTCATCAATAAAAGCTCCTATCTCTTCGTCTATTTTAATTGCATTCTTTGGACATTCTTTTTCACATCTTCTACATGATATGCAAAATTCACTATCGACTTCTGCAGTGATTAATTCTAAATCGACTTCTCCAGGAGAAGTTAACTCAGCTACTTTACTTGCAGCAGCTCTTGCTTGAGATACTGAATATGAGATGTTTTTTGGTCCTTGAGCAAACCCAGCAATAAATATCCCTTTTGTTTTTGTTTCCTGTGGCATTAAACCGAAATGGGATTCTGTGAGAAAGCCATATGTATTAGTATCAAGATTTAATACTTCAACAATCTGTTGTGTGCCTTTTGAAGGGAGCGCTGCTGTAGATAGAACGACTAGATCTGCATCAATCTTAATGATCTCATCTGTTAATGATGAATATACACGAAGAATTACTTGATTAGTGTCAGGATCTTCAGATATCTCACCAACTTTACCACGAACCAATCTAATGTCAAAATTTTTAGCACGTTGATAATATTCTTCAAATCCTTTTTCGTTTACTCTAATATCTATGTAACAGATTGTAATATTTGCATCTGGAAACTCTTCTTTCAATAGCCTACCGTTTTTCAGAGCTAACATACAACACACGCCACTACAATAAGTCCTTTCTGTTTCTCTACTGCCTACACATTGGATAAATACAATTTCTTTTGGTTCTTTATCATCTGAAACTCTTCTTACGTGGCCTTCGAGAGGTCCATTTGGTGCTAACATTCGCTCGAGTTGGACTTGAGTAATAACATTTTCAAATTCTCCATAGCCATATTCACCGTAAGGTTCATGTATATCCCAACCTGTAGCAATTATTATCGTACCAACTTCAATATTGACTTCTTTTGGCACCTGACTAAAATCAATGGCATCTAATTCGCAAGCATCTACACACGAGAAACATTCTACACAAACATCTCTGTCAACATCATATAAAAACGGTACAGCTTGACCAAATGATATATCAATAGCCCTACGTGCTCCTAACAACTCGTCAAAATAGTTTGTCGTATAAACTGGACAGACTTCAGTACATGCTCCACACCCATTACATTCATCTGTAGTATATCGTGGTTTCATTTCAACTGTTACATTATAATTACCAACATAACCCTCGATTTTTTTGACTTCACTATAGGTTAATAATTCAATGTTCTCATTTCTGTTCACTTCGAGCATTTTAGGACCGCAGATTCATATTGCACAATCATCAGTGGGAAAAGTTCTATCTAATTGAGCCATTCTACCTCCGATAGTTGTTTTTTGCTCTACAAGATAAACCTTGATCCCTTGATTAGCAAGATCCAAAGCTGCGTTCATCCCCGCAATTCCTCCTCCAACAACCATACTAGCTTTCGTAACAGGAACTGTTTTAATAGGAACTGGCTCCAATAGTTTTGCTCTCTCAATGCCACTTTTTACTAGTGTTTTTGCTTTTTCTGTAGCTTCTTCTTTACTATCTGTACACCAAGAACAATGTTCTCTCACATTTACCATTTGAAAATAATATGGATTTAAATCTGTTTTAGCGATGGTACCTCGATAGATTACCTCATGTGTACGTGGTGTTCAAGCTGATGCTACAATTCTGTTTAAATTTTTCTCTTTAATGTCCTCAATTATTTCATTTTGAGCATTATCAGTTCATAGAAAAGCGTTTTTCTTGGATATTATAATTTCATCTCCAAAGTTTTTTACATACTCCACTAATTCATCGCAATCAACTTTACTTCGGATGTTTATACCTCACTGACATGCATAGTAACCAATCCGATGAGTTTGATTTTCCATTACTCTTATCACATCAACCTCTATTTTTTTTTTTTTACAAGATTGTAGAATCTTTAATAAATTTTGTAAATTAATATTATATCTTTTAGATTGTATTCGTTTTTAATATTTTTATTTCTTACTATTGATCTATGTAAGCAAATTTTAGGAATATGATTATAGATTCAAATCAATTTTTGTTTTTTTGTAGATTTGAGATCGAAAAATTTCGAAAAGTATTAATAAAGAATGAATTTGGTGATCGTTCTCAAACATTTCTAATAAAAAGTTGATTTTTTATTATATAATGAGAAAAAACTGATTTAAAATAACTAATAGTAAATAAAAATCTTCTAAAATTATTGATTGGA
>JABXKB010000300.1 GCA_013375485.1 Promethearchaeota archaeon
TAAATAATCCCAAACATATAGCTAAGATTAGGGAAGAAAATGAATTAAATGCAATGGAAAATCGTTTTTTAAATACAGTTAATTCAATGAGTAAAGGAAAAGTAAATTTTTATTTAAAGGATGTAATAGAAATGGTTGACGAAAAAAATAAGGATTTCATAATAGATGCCCTTGAATCACTTATAGAAAAAAAAATTATAATATCTTCTATTTAAACAATCATAAATATGTTAGAGTCTTAAAAAATAATATTAAAAAAAGTTTTACAAAATCTTACTTAAAATAGTATTATGTTATAAATGTTTTTGAAGATTTATTATCTTCTTTTCGAATTTTTTAATTCTAGATTCATTTCCATTAAATTCTTGAACTTCTTTAAGAATTTTTAATCCTTGTTTATAGTAATTAATGGCATTTATATAGTCTTTTCTTTTCTCAGCTTTTTCTGCTGCATTTATAGCATAATCTAGATCCATTTCTTTAATTCTTTTATCAAGTTCCAAAACCAAGAATGATATTCGCCCAATTTCTTCTATGAAGTCAAAACCTGTTGCTAAAAAAAGAGCTTTCTCATATTCTCTTAGAGCTTCCGTATATATTAACGCTTTTTCAGCAGTTTCAGCTTTTTTAATATAAGCAGCAATTGCTTTTTTAACTTCTTCTTCACTCATATATTTAGCTTTTTCTTTTAGATCGTTTATTGCATCATCATTAGCGATAATTGGAGAGATCAGTTCATTATTAGCTAATCTCGTTGCTTCTGATTCATGAAATCTTAGTATTTTATCTTCAGCTATTTCAATTGTGGTTGGAAATATATAATTTTGCTCCAAAAGCTGAGAAATTTCATAGAGAATAATATTAGAGTCAATTTGCACAATTTTTTGAACTTCATCAATCAAATTAATAATGAAAAAGAACTGTTTTGATGATAATAATTGTTTAGCAAAATCTATAATGGCTTTTTGTATAGGATTTCTTTTGATTGCTTCTAAAGTATCAGGTAAAAATGTATGGGTCAGCGTCATAGGGAATACTAATTTAATATTGAAAGTATCAATTATGAAATCAATTGTATCTTCAAAATCAAGCATTCCAATATTGACAAGTCTTTCAAGTTTATCCAAATATCTTGCTTCATAATCGTTTAAGAATTCAGATACTAGGATTTTCAAACTTTCAGAAGCTTTATGATCCAGTACTAAACAAATTCTAATAAATTCTTTATTTTTAAGTAAAATATTGAATGTCTCATACTGAAACTCATAAAAGGGATATTTCGTTCCAATATTTCCATTACCAGTGATAGTGTTACCAGTTTCAGAAAAGGTTATATTTGCTTGTATAAAACCTAGCAATAATTCAGTGTTAACTCCTGCCCCTGAAATTGGATAATCTATTATTGGTAAACCTGAATCTTTTGTCATTAATAAAATGTGTTTGATGTTTAGAACATTTAAAAACTTTTGCCATATTAAATCTTTAAACATCTCGATTCGTTTTTCTTCAGAATCAATTATCGTGAATTTTAAATTATGATCGATATTTAAACCTAATTTCTGAAACTGTTCTTTAACACACTCTTTACAGAAATCTGGATATCTCTGGCAATTATTTTTATCAATTCCACAATCAAATCCAACAGGACTAATCTGAAAATATACCATTTAAATACTATAATTCAATAAGGTATTTCTAATTTAAATTATAAGTTTGAAAAACATTTATATTAATTTTTTACAATCAACGTTCTCCGCAAAAAAATATTAGATTCAAAGCTTTTATTATTTTATTATGTTGTTTGATTCTGTATCAATATAACGAAAAATAAAAAGTAAAAAAAAAAGTGAAAGTTGCTTAAATTAGATTTTTAATTTAAACTTGATATCGTTGATTAATGACGGTTTGAAATTGTATATTTGAGCGAGGTTGCTCTTGATAACCACCTCGCTTTGAAACCAGATAAAATTGCGCTATACTTTTATCGTGTATTAGAGTAATCCCACGCCATTTATTATCATTAGAATTAAATTCAACCACATTTCCAAGAGCAATACCATCTCTAGTAGTGTAATTGAAACTTAATCTTGCTAAAATCTTTAAAAGCTCATCATGAAATTCATTAACTTTATGTTTAGGTTTATCCTTAAATCTTAACACTTCAATGGAAAAAGCTTTAATTATATCGTTGCTCATGGTCTTCCATACTTTTGGGTTGGCATAAAACTCTATACCTATAAATTCTCCGTTAATAAATACCGCAATTCCGCATTGATTTTCTATATTCTTAAAATGCTTAACAAAATCGCCAGTTTGCTTTTCAGATTCCTTTGTTATTTCAAGATAACTTTGAGTTGGTGCAATAGAAAGGCTATAATTCATCTCTGCTCTATGTGATTGAATTTCATCCCATACTCCACTTTGACCTGCTGCTGAAATTGCTTCAAATGCAACATTAGGGTGAAGTCTCGTATTTGAAGATTTGAATCCTCGACTTTTGGTATAGTTCCACCTTGATTGTTCCACACATTTAGCAGGGATTGTATACTTTTGTTTAACAGTTCCAGGATTTTCACTGACAACATTTTGTTTTCCTCCTATAGGTAATAAAATTGGCTCCCAAATAGTTCTATCCTGTTTTCCACCGTGAACTGTCATTCCGAATGGAATTAATATTTGTTTATCACTTTTATTTATAACTTCCAATTGACCAACAGATTCAGTTTCAATAATGTCAATTAATTCTAATTCTTCTGCTTCTTTTATACTTATAAAATCAATAAATTTATCATCTTGAACAATGATGGGGATAACAGTCATGGCATTATAAACTTGAGGAGTATCTAATTTAAGATAACTTAATGGATTTTCAAATAAAGTTTTTACAATTTGGATACTTCCATTTTTCAAACTTAATCAACCTCCTTTTTTTCATTTTTATTTTTTTCTTTTATACGTTCATTTTTTTTTGACAAATTTTCCTCATAAAGTGGACTTATAAACTGATTTACAATATCTTTTCCATTTTTGGTGAGTTCGACTCCTTGAATGACTTTTAATTTTCCACTTTTGGTTATTCCATTAATCCTAACACCTTTTCCTTTAGGTACTTCAGTTTCAGAAAATTCTTTCTTATGAGTTTTCACTAATCCACCCTTCTTTAGAGCGTTTAAATGATAATTAATATTTTGTCTCTCAACTCCAATATTTTTTGCGATCTGAGCAGGAATCTCTGGGCTTGCTGAAAGTTGTTGTAATATATCAGCTCTTACAGGACTTCTAAATACAAGTCCTACTTTTTCAAAAATAGGTTTTTTCTTCTCTTTTTCTTCCTTTTTTGCCATAAATTTCACGTTTTTTTGCAGTAAAAAATTATACAGTAAAAAGAATTTTTACTGTAAAGATTATTAGTTTATTTTCACATATAAATGTTTGTGAATTTTTTTTTTCAAAATAGAAAGAAAAAAAAAGATAATTTAAATTATATGAAATTCAGTACTCCAAGGATAAGTGCAACTAAAGTAACTATATATATTACTCGACTAACCCAAATATGTGTTATCCGGATTTTTCTCTCTTTTGTTTTGATAGCAATATAACCAACAATAAGTTCACCAATCAAAATAATTGCAGCAATTAATCCGATAATTCCATGAGGAATTCCTAAAATTAATCCACTTAAGATAAGAAGACCAATTACAATTAATTCTACACCTGTTGCAGCAAAAATTAAATGTAATGAATACCATTTTTTTGGTTTATGAAAAGCCACTAGGAGCATTGCTATTGATAGATGTATAAATCCAACTAACATAACAATGAAGTGGGGAAATTGAAAAAGATCTACTAATGCCATTTCATTTAATCACCTTTCTGATTTTTTTATAAATTATTGTCCAATCAAAATTTGGTAGATTTTTAGAAGATTTATTATGGGTAAATATTTAATACTTTTCCTTAAAAAATAAAAGTAATTTTCTCGAATTAGAAGGAATAATATGAGAGAGTTTTAAGATTGGGCCCAAGTTTTTTTGAACAGTAGTTCTATGAATTTAACCTCGGATTTCAATTGGGTTATAACTTTCTTTTGATTCTTTACCACGTTCTATATAAAAGAATTTAGTGATTTTTGGGTTAAGTTTTCGTTTTAATATATTAAGAGCTTTTAATCCTTTCTGAAATTCATCACAAATAAAAAAATCTATACTAACATATCCATGTTCTGGCCAAGTATGAACAGCAGCATGGCTTGTTTCTAATATTGCGACCACGCTGTAGCCATATGGATGGTAATTATGATTATATATATCAATAATAGCCAACTCTGCAGACGTGAGTGATTCTTGAAATGCTTGAAATATAACTTTATTATCCATGAGTAGATCTTTAGAATTAAATCGCATTTCTCCTGTGAAATGATATCCAATGGGGCGAAAAGATAAATCTCTCCCCTTTTTTAGTTCAGAAGTGTAGATAGGATGTGATTCATAATTATAATTAAATGGTGTACTTGTAGTTATTACTGATTGTAAGTAATAAAGATGGCTAAATTGCCCTATAATACTTGCTCCTTTGTAATGGTTAAAATTAGGAAGCATTTCTTTAAGAATAAACCCATGATCTAATATCGATAATTGGACGTTTAATGTTTCTTTAGGAGGTTTATTTCCAAAACATAAAAAACATTTTTTTCCTATGATAGGATAAATTTTAGCGTCAATTTTTAAGCTTGATTTTAAAACTTCTCTAGCTCTCTTTAAAAATAAGCGTAAGCCCTCATTTGTATAAGGTGGGTCCATAATAACAATATCATAATTGTTTTGAATATCTGTAGGACATGGATTCCTTAAATCATGGTGGACAACGTTAATATTTTTCAAAGATTTTTGTAAAATTACAGTTGAAAGAAAGTCTAAAATTCGCTCATCGACGTCCAATACAGTGATTTCTTTTGCTAATCCAGTTAAAGCAACTGCAATCGAAGTTGCGTCATCATCGCCGAGGAATATAATTTTCCTACCTTCAATATCTCCTTTTTTAAGCAAATAAAAAGTTCGTTTTAAAATCGTTAGTAAATTTGCATGTGATTGATCCAGAGCATATTCTGCTTTTGGACGATCCTTTAGATAAGTTTCTATCTCCTTAAGGTACAAAAAATCTTCCGGAATATCGTCTAAAGTAAAATCAAATTCATCAAGAAAAGGATCATAGTCATATGTTAAATTTAAATTCTTTCGTACCCATACTTTTCCTTGTTCCCCAAGAAAAGTTTTATCAGCGATTATTCCCGCCTTAACTAGCTCCCCCCTGGCAGCTGCAAGGGCGGGTATAGCAATCCCTGTTTTTTGAGCTACTTTTTTATTTTTGAGAGAGGGAAAACGATACATGGTTAAAAGTATTGATCTGATTCCTTCGATGCCTTCAGCTAAACGAGCTTTATTAGCAATAACTGTAAGTTTTTCTTCCGTTTCAGAATCCATGATCTTATCGCTTGAGTATCCAAAAACACATTTTTTGATTAACTCTAATAAAGTTTAGAACAGAATCGTTATTAATATTTTCTTTTCTATATTGACATATTTCGTCCATTTTTATAATTCAGTTAATAGTTTGTTAATGGATAAAAGAAAAAAGTTTAGAACTAATAAGATATGAATTTAAATCACTTGAATTACAAGATTAAGTTTATAAATTGTACGATCTAAATTATCTTAGATTTAATATCTATTTAAAAAAAAGAAAATGAATGAATTAAACGATATCGGACATTATGAAATTTCCAAATTTCCAAAAGAAAGAATCCCAACTTTGGATTTCCTCGCATTAGGAGATAATAAACATTATGTGAAAGGATTAATTGAATTTGATGTTACAGAGGGAAGGAATAAAATCCTTGAACATGAGAAGAATACAGGAGAAAAAATATCTTTTACAGCTTGGCTTCTTAAGTGCATTGGGCAAGCTGCAAGTGAATTTAAGGATGTCCATTCTATGATGATGGGAAAGGATAAAATCATCAAATTTGATGATGT
>JABXKB010000301.1 GCA_013375485.1 Promethearchaeota archaeon
TAAAATCGGGATGTGCAATGTTTATCATTTCAAGAACCCTTTCTCGTATGCTTTTTCCATATAGATATGCAATACCCCATTCAGTTACAACATAATGAATATCTCCTCTTGTAATTACCACCCCTGAACCTGGTTGAAGGTAAGAGACTATTCGAGACACCAAAGTACCATCTTTTAAAATTGCAGTAGAAGGTAGAGTCATAATGGGTTTACCATCAATAGATCTGCCCGCACCTCTTACAAAATCCACTTGCCCTCCAATTCCACTATAAAAACGATGACCTAAAGAATCTGAATTCACTTGCCCAGTTAAATCAACACTTAACGCAGCATTAATAGCTACTTGTTTTCTATTTTGACTTATTATGGAAGGGTCATTCGTATAGTCACAAGGATGGAATTCCACCATAGGGTTATCATCGACAAAATCATATAGCTTTTTAGAACCCATAACAAAAGAACATATAATCTTATCTTTATGTAGAGTCTTTTTTTTACAAGTTACTACACCCTTTTCTACGAGATCTACAATTCCATCCGAAAATACTTCACTGTGAACACCCAAATCCTTTTTTTGCATTAATTCCTTTGTAACTGCATTTGGAATTTGACCTATTCCCATTTGAATGGTAGATTCATCTTCAACTAGAGAAGCGACAAATTCGGCTATTCTAGTAGAAATATCATCAAGTTCACCATAGTTAAATTCTATAATGTCATGATCACTTAAAACAAATGCATCAATATCATCCATATGAATAAAAGAATCACCTAAAGTACGAGGCATTTTAGGATTAATTTCTGCTACTACATAATCAGCTGATTCTGAGATTGGTTTAACAATATCTACATTGATTCCGAAACTACAAAATCCATATCGATCTGGTGGACTTACTTGAATTAATGCTGTATCTAAGTGCATCTTTCCTGATTTGAATAATTTTGGAATTTCTGAAAGAAGCATTGGAGTATAATCTGCTTGGCCGTCCTCCACATATTTACGCAGTGATTTTCCAATAAAAAAAGCATTATGTCTGAATAAATCTTCTATACCACCAGCAGTCTTATAGTAATCAAGATCACTAAGACTAAGAAAATGTAGTATTTCTACATCTGGAAGTTTCAATCCAAATTCAATTAATTTTTTAGTAAGATCAATAGGCTCAGAACAACCAGAATCAATAAAAATACGATTTGCTGGTTTAACATATTTCTTTATAGCATCACCTAAAGATATTTGTTTTTCTTTGTATTTTTCCAATAACTTAGAAATATCCTGAATGTTGGTTTGTGGCAATATATCACCTTATAGTTCTTAAATATATGTTGATAAATTCTTATAGAATTTTAAATATTTATAAGAAATATATGTAAAACATATTTTTACTTTATCTTTTACTCATAAATATCGTTTTTATAAGTCTAGAGTTCGTTTAAAAGATAAATAAACAAGAATAAATATTTGATTTCCTTCTAGAACTTATATTTTTATAAAAAAAGATTTTCAGAGATTTTAAATGGCAAAAGATACTGTAGATATCGAAGATTTAGAAGCTTTCATTGATGGTTTGAAGGATTCATTTGATACATTAGAGAATATAGATCCAACACAAGCAAAGGGCTTTCAAGCACAAATGGCCAAAACTATCTCAGATTTAAGGTTAAAAAGAGCAGCAAAAATTGAACCTCTTCCGAAACACATAGGACACTTTACTAAAGAAGATCTTAAAACTCTATTATTAAATGAATTAGAATCTTTACAAAATCATTTAGATTCAGTTGATTATAATCGGAGAAGAAAGTTTGAATTAGTAAAAAAAATCGCTTTGATACGAGAACAAGTAAATAACATGTAAACTTCTAATTTTTTTAAATTTTAAAAGATTTTTTGAGGTTTTAGAAAATGCTAATTGATATCCATTGTCATGCCAACCTCTATTTAGTCATTGATGAAATTATTAAAGAAGCAAAAAGTGTAGGAGTTCAAAAGATAATATCCGTTGGGATGAGTGTACTTAGTCTAGAAAGGATTTTAGAAATTTCTAATAAATATAATATTATTTATCCTGCATTAGGTATCCATCCTGAAGAAGTGAAGATGAATAAAGATATTATAAAACAAATGGATTCTGTAGTTGATATAATTAGAAAGAATAAAGAAAAGATTTGTGCTATAGGAGAAATTGGAATGGATCATCATTTTATTAAAGAAATAGAATTATATCCACCACAAAAGATAATATTTGAAAATATGCTTTCATTAGCACAAGAATTAGAACTCCCGGTTAACTTGCATACCAAAGGCGCAGAAAAAATCGTTTTTGATATGCTCCCATCCTATAAAATCCCCAATGTTAATATTCATTGGTATTCTGGCCCCGAAGATTATTTAAATGTTGGAATAGATAGAGGTTATTATTTTTCAATTACTCCCGCAATTAAATATTCTCCAGTAGTTAAGAAAACAGTGTTGAAAGTTGATATGGAACATATATTACTTGAAAGTGATGGACCCGTTAAATACTCTGGAAAAATTAGTACTCCTGCAATGATCAGAGAGGTATTAAATATTGTTTCAAAATATAAGGACATTCCTGCTGAAAAATTAGAAGATCAAATATATGAAAATACAAAAAATATATTTCCGAAAATATTTTGAGAAATTTGTATATTTCATTCTAACAGACCAACTATTTCCGGAGGAAATTCCTCACCCTTGTTTTTCATACGCTCTAGCATATCTTTTACTTCAGAGATTGTATTTCCATAAATGTGAAGTGAATTACTAAAATCCAGATAATGACCAATTCCAACCCCTAATTGATCAGCAACATATTTTTGAATTCCAATCATCCCATTTACATTAGCTTCCCAAGCTCTGAATAAATCTCTACTTCTCCATGCTGTCTGCATTATTAACTTCCCCTCTTTTATACGCATATAAATTCGCTGTAGGCAAGGAGGATCTATATGATAGGGGTCTACAAGTGGCCTCCATGTTATTGCTTGTGCTCGACGGCTATATGGTTTTTCTCTTAATTTCTGTATGATATATTCAACTTGGTTGATTCTTGGAAAATCAAGAATACCTATTGGTATTTTTTCTATTCCCATTTTTTCTGAAATTTTTTTGTCTAATTCAAATTCCACACCATCCTTTAGTTTCCATACAACCGTATCTTCTGTTGATTTTATCTTTTCTGCTTTAATTAACTTCTGATGCTTTTTAGCAAATTCAACATCCACAAATTCCATATCATAATATTTATGAATAGTATCCTCGAGAGCGAAGGGAGCATAGTTGAAAATTCTATCATGATACGAATATGGAAAACTTACTCCAGACTCATATAGGAAATGATCATTTATCCCATCCAAAATTTCTTCAATGTAACCACTCTGGATAGACCCTATCAAATATGTATCTGCTATACAACCATAGATTTCATAAGAATTGCCATACTTAGATTTAATTTTCAGGATCTTTTCCTTCCGCATTATAGGCCTGCTTAATGGTTCTGTAATCTCTACTAAAACTGTCGCATCCTTAGAAGGAGGATCTTCTGGTTTATCATACTCAGTTTTAATATCGTCACCATTATATAATACTTGACCTACAGCAGATAACCAAGCATCTCGAACATTACTTTTTGAAATAAAAAAGACTTTGGCCATTTTTAAACAATATGAAAAGATTATTTCTATATTTATTGATAGGGATATTTACTATTTACAATATTAGAATATAATTGTTAAATTTTTAATAAAATATTATCAAGTTTATTAAATTTTTAATTCACTAAATCATTTTTTTCTAATTGAATATTATTTAAGATTTTCAAAACATTTATAAAACCCGAATTTTCATTATTTTAATATAAGAATATACTATTTATTTACCAGAATTTATTTTAAAGAAATATCCTACGGATAGTAAAAATATAAATAAACTATAGGTTGATGCATTATGGGTGACGACGAGGAAAAAAAGAAAAAAGGTAAATTTGGAAAGAAATTAAAGAAAGGTTTTGCAAAAGGTTTAGGAAAAATAGTGGAAGGAGTTACGGGCTCAGAAGCAGCAGGTAAAGGTGTTAAAAAAACTGTAAAATCTGGAAGTGTGAAGAAAGGGATTAAGAAAGGAATGAAAGAAGCAAAAGAAGACGATTAAATCTAAATTGAAAATTAAAATTCTTATCTAAACTTTTTATTTTTTATTATAATTAAATTTTTAATTATTAGATCATATTAAATTTATAGAAAATATAAAAAGAAGAGTTTAAGTTTGAAAATAAAGTTAAATCTCGAATTTTCTCCACCTTTTAATGAAGTGACTAAAAATCTGTTTGAAACACTTGAATTCGATAAAGAATTGACTTTAGATGAATTGATAGATTTTTTTGGGCAAAAGTATGGTACTAAATTTATTGACCTAATCTGGGAAAATGGAGAAAAGGGAAAATTTAACAAACTTCTTTCCATTATAATTAATGGAAGGAGTTATCGAGATGATAATTTTTTAGAAACTAAACTTAAGGATGAAGATCAGATTGTTTTTATCTATGTTTATTTTGGAGGGTAATATTTAGTAATTTATTTTTAGATAAATTTTAACATTTTGTAATTTCAAACTAAAAAAATTATCCACATTCCGAAACCAGTCAATAAAGGATTTAAAATATTATCAGAAATATTCTTTGCAAATGCATCTACTAATAGAAATAATATTGTAGCAATCAGACTCATTAAAAATATTTTCTCAATACTAACTGGTAACCAAGGATGATATACTACAGAAATTAAAAAGACTATCATAAAAGTTGTTAGACCACCAGCAGTAAAACCTTCGACAGTTTTTTTAGAATTTGTTTTAAGGCTATGCTTCCCATATTTTTTACCTATAATACATGCTACAGCATCAGCGCCAGTAGTTATTAAAACAACAGATGCAAAAATTGGAAAAGGCGCGAAAAGAAAAGGAATAAAAGATAGAACTAAGGGCGTTGATGCTATAAAAGTGTGCAATTCATTTTGTTTCATATCTTGATACCATTGTTTGGCCCAATTTGGGAGCATATAAAACTTATTCAATCTTGCTAAATCAGCAACTTGGAACATTATAACAAATCCAAATCCTACAGTGATTATTAGCCAGTAAGAAAAACTATAATTATCTAATCCCCATTGGCTTAAAACGCCTAGATTATTAAAGATTGTACCTAATGTCCAAAAGAAGAAAATCACAAAACATGTAAACAGATGCAGAAATTTTCTTCCTAATTCAGATTTTATATCATCTACCCAATTATTATTAAACACTTCACAAAATTTACTATAGTCTCTTTCAGCCATAATTTCGGGATTCCTCTTCGAAATAACAGTATTGTATATTAATGTAAGAGCCCAAGCTCCCATTTCAACTAAAAAAAAGATTGAAGTAAACAACCATAAATAATTCAATGAATTTTGACTCAAGTTTGGTGAATGAAATCCATACATAAAAGGGTATAAAATTCCTGCCAATAAAAATAATAGAGCAATTAACAGTTCATTGATAAATAAATGATTTTCAATCTTTACTTTTCTATTTTTTATAATGTAAATTAATGTCAAAATAAAATATCCAATGAATATTATGCTTGTAGGTAAAAAATACATATTGTTAACCTTTAAAGCTGAATAATTTAAAAATTTTTACTGCTTCAAAAAAGGATTACCAACTTCTAAAACCATTGTAATATAATAGAAAAATAATCAAAATTGAAATAAAATCTAATAAATAAATATAACAAACTCAAACTAATTGGGATTAGGAGATTATCTGACACATTGATAGGTTTATTTGTTAACATGTCGATCTCAAAAAAAATAATACTAAAAATTATAGACCAAAATAGACCTACAAAGAAAAAGCTCATAACAAAAGTGGTTATCGTTCCTGCCATAGTCCCCTCCCAAGTCTTAACTTGGTTCCAAGCAATGTGTTTTTTTCCTAAT
>JABXKB010000302.1 GCA_013375485.1 Promethearchaeota archaeon
GACATCGAGCCACCTTTTTTGAGAAGTTACTCCAGTATTATAAGTTACATCAAATGTAATAGTAGTAGATTCCTCCGCAGATTGCATTGGATCAAAATAAATAAAAAAATACCAATTTCCTGAAGAGGGTACAGAATATGAACCTGAGAGAGTAACCCCTTCTTGGATCTCCTGCGTATAAATACCAGTAAAATCTATCACATTCGTAGCTGTATAATTTATAGTATAATCGACATCAACAGAAGATGCTCCATCATTATACCACACGATATAATAATCTTGAGCTTCGGAAATTACTAAGGATCCACTATATTGATCGGTATTTTCAACATCTACATAGAACGATGGAGAACTTCCTTGGTCCCACAAATAAAGGTCATAACCATTGGCAATGAAAAAATCCATTGGACCACTTGCATTAAAATCATATTGAATTAATGAACCTGATCTTAAATAGTTTCCTTCATACCTATATTCATTATTGGAGAGACTAATTGAATGATCAACATCTATATGTGCTGTAGTTGTAGGCAAGTCTTCAAAAGGATTGTTCCAAATCACAAATGTTAAATCGCTTGATAGCGATTGAACAGAGTAGTCTATAGTTCCCTCATCAACATTTTCATATTCATACCAAAATTCATTGAAATATAGAGTCTCAGTAGAACGGTAATTCACATATCCCTCTACATCAGCATTACTAAATGGAAAAATAAATGCTACACCTACCACAGGTAGTATTATCAACGCTAGCATTATCATTAATAAAATTCCACCACCAATATAGACAGGACTATAGTACCAAGGACGATAATAATGTCCCGCCCACCAAGGTGAATACCACCATCGATAATACCATGGTCGATGATACCACCAATATGGTCTATAATATCGACTATGAGGTCTGTAATATCTATGTGAATAAGGTCCACTTGGAGATCTTGATGTTATTCTTGTGGCACCTGTTCTCCCAAATGGTGTACCACTCCGAGACCCACCTCCTCGATATCCTCCACCAAACCCACCTCCACGTCCACCGCTAAATCCACCACCTCGAAATCCACCTCCACGAAAACCTCCACCTCCACGAAAACCTCCACCTCCTCCACGTGGCACTTTTAATATGGCACCTCACTTGATGTAGATGAAGGTGTACTTTTTTCACGGAAAATATAATCCCTATTGATTGCCATCAGAAACAGAACCATGGAAATTATAGACATTATTAATCCTACTACATCTATAGCTATTGTAGGTGGTGGAGTCGCAATAGTAAAAGCAATACCAAATAGAATCCACTGAAGAATCATAAAGAAAACAACTAATCCTGGAATCAGTAGTCGGGTAATATTACCTGTTTCTAATTTTCGTGTATCAGAAAAACTCACATAAATTATTGAAAACAACCCAACTATTCCAATTATTATCAGTAATATACTAAATACTTCAATTACCATCCATATTGGTCCGTTCCTTGTAAATAAATCGATGAAAGACACGAAGAAATCGGTTCCACGAACCTCAAAAAGTTGGAATATAACCTTTCCTCCTCTAATTTCTGCCATTCCTAATAAACTAAGAAGGTCTGCTTGATTTCCGGAAAAATACCCATAAACTCCAACAAGCGGTAATATAATCCCTATAACAAACGCTACTATTGCACATGCACTCGCAAACCAGAATTCTGCAACTCTTGTATTTTTTACTGGAATAAGCCCGATCTCATCAATATTTTGATCAGGAATGTAACTCCAGCAATCATGAATAGTACATACACCTACAAGTTTTCCATTTTCTACTACTGGTACCACATTTACGTTTAAATTGCGCATCCGTGTAAATGCTTCAGTGACAGGTGTGTTTAATGTAACTGGAGAAATCTTGTACATAGTTGATATTACTTTTTCAGTTTTCGAATCAGTACCTACTGCAACAACATTTTGAACAATATCAAAATCAGCAATGACTCCAACTACTTTTTCTTTTTCTCCTTTAATCACTACTAAATCTGGAACTCCTAATTCTTTCATCTTTTTAGCTGCATCTTGAATCGTCGCATTTGAATCAATTATCCCGTATTCATCGTTAATAACTAAATCTCGAACATAATATTCTTTTAAAGCCATGGATAATACATCCTATTTTCTGTTAAATTATTTTTTATGAATTAACAAAAGAATGGAATATATAAATCTTTTTATTTACTCATAATTCCCTATTATAAAAAAGAAAAGCAAAAATTGGTCTCTTTTTGTTTAATATTATGTAATTGATACATTTTTTAATCCAATTTATAATAATAAAGACAAAGGAGAAATTAAATTGTCTAAAAATTAATTTAATTTATTAATTCATCTAATTTTAAAACCAGATTTAAATTAATTCTTTTATAGAGCCAAATGAATTTAGAATTGCATCTGGGTTAATCTTGGTTTTTGAAGAGTCAAAATGTTCCCCTTTTCCTGTTTTTACTAGAATTCCTTTAATGCCAGCATTAATAGCTCCCTGAATATCAGATTCAAGATCATCGCCTATAACCATCACTTCATTAGGAGGAAGATGTAGTTTATGTACAGCTTGTAAAAAATATTCTTTTGAAGGTTTTCCAAATATTTTTGGAGTAGCATTAGCAGCAGTAGCAATCATTTGAACAAATGAACCAGTATCTATAACGGGTTCACCATTAAGGTCAAGGTAATATTTATTACCTTGTGTTCCAAGAAGTTTAGCTCCTTTAACCACATATTTAAAAGCTATATTTAACCGATTGACAGCCCAATTATCATGAAAATCGCCTATAATCACAAAATCAGGTATTTCAGAACCATGGACTTGTAGAAAGTCTTGAAACTCTTCTGCAATCTCTTCTGTTGTGACTAAATAAGATTTTTTATCTGTGTATTTTGATAAAAATTCTTTTAAGGCTATAATTGGTGTAAAAATCTCATCTTCGTTTATGATAAATCCATATTTTTGTAAGATTTTTAAAATAGTCTTTGGTGTTTTACTGTCTGTGTTTGTAAAAAAAAGAAGCTTTATACCTGTAGCTCGAAGATAAGAAATAGTATCAATTGCCCCAGGAATCGCAGCTCCTTTAAAATAAAGTGTTCCATCTATATCTATTAACAATCCTTTAATTTTATGAAATGATTTAGTTTTACTCATTTCTATCTTTAGATTTAGTTAATAAAGATATTTAGATTAAATTCTTTCAAATTTATTGATTGGTATATAGACTTTATATCAATTAAAAGTTGTTAACTTGGAATTTTTTAAAATGATCGTGAAAGCTTCATTTCACGCTTTTTTAGGTATGTTCTCGTATTCTCTGAGGGATTTGTCAATAATATAAGAAATATGTATTAAAAAAAAAGAAAAAAATTGTGCCATTTATTCTTTAATGAAAAAGTTTTTGATGAATCTAGGTAATGTGAATCCTATATAGAAACAGATCGAACTAATAATTACAAAAGTTCTAGCAAGAAATATAGTTATTTCTGTAGGACTCTCTGCTCCGATAACATCTATCATCGTTCCAATTGTAAAAGTCATAAATGCTAATATTAAAAACTTTCCTTTTAGTTTAATTTCAGAATCTTCTGATTTTAGACTGCTTCTAGCAAATAAAAATCCCGTAACTAAGAATAGAATAATCGAAAATAATAGGTAAATTTGTATCCATATCGCCCATTCTACTACAAAAGCACTTCTTTGATCCCCGATTAGAAAAGGATTTATTAAAAAGACAATTAAAAAGGCAAGTTCGAATATTAGTGCTTCAATTCCAAAAAATAGCATTATCTTCTTCTGTTGCTTCTTAAAAAGCAGATTAGTGAAAGCATAAGACCATGTTATATGAATTGGTGCAATAAACGCATTAGCTAAGAAGAAATAAAAAGGTGGGTCTAAACTTATCCCGAAAAATGTATTTGTAATGAATTGGATCGCATCAGACCAGTATGGACTTGCTAAAAGTATCCATGTAATTCCGACTAAAAGTAATTCTATTTTTTTATATTGTACATACTTTAACGCAATAAAAAAACCTAAAATCGTAGATATTATAACAGATGCAAAAGTAAAACTTCCATAAAATATTTCAAATCCAGTTAATTGTGCCAGCATTTTCTTAAAAAGTTTATTTCTTAAAAGGGTTAAGTGTTTTATTTATATTAGTTTTATATAAAGATGCTTAGTTATTTAATGATTTTTTTTCACTATATTTTCCGTGTTATACTTACGTATTAAAGAGATTTCATTTTTTTTTTTACATTTAATAACTTTCTATTATAGATTATAGGAAATATTAAAAATAAAAATTCATCATTATTTTCTTGCCTCGAGTTTTTTATTTAGTACAAATTTTGTTATAATTGCAGAACTTAAAGCAACTATAATAAATATAATCCAAATTGTTTCGTAAACTAGAATATTCATATACCATAGAGGTTTTGCTAAATCATTGAATTTATGAGGCGTATTTGTTTTTACCCATTTAGTACCGAGACACCATAATTGAGAATGTCTTTCTTTTGCGTCGATTGTATATACCATTACTGATATATTTGATTTATACAAAGCTCGATATCCATTATTTGAATAGGTATCTCCTGTATTAATATAAGAAAAATTATGAGGAGAAGATTCAAAATCGGCTCCCGAAGGAGAACCACGCATTCCTAATAAAATTTCTGGTGCTCGATTATTGATAATCGCAATCCATTCAGAATCACTAGTTGGGATCATAATTTTATTCAAATTAACACCAGAATCAATCGTCATATTTAAAAGAATTTCATGAAAATCAGTATAGAAAGGATGACTTGAGCCTGGTCCATAAGGATCAAAATCTAAATAAAGATTATTATCTCGTGTGAAGTTAAGAACTTCTTCAAAAGTGGGAATTTTTACACCTTTATATGATTCTGCTTCTAGATCAGATATAATTCCATCTGAGATGGTACCAAAAGGATCTTTTTCTACAAACCAAGTACCTGCGTCTAATTCTCTAAGCTCTGAAATAGTGAAAGTTTCTGCTTTATCAAATTTTCTATTAGGAAAATGATCTGAAATATTTGTTGTTCTCAATAATGTATCATCATGCATTAAAAAAGGAACACCATCAAGGCTAATTCGAATATCAACTTCCCATCCAACCACCATATCATAATCAAGCGCAGCGATACCCGCTTCGATTGTATTCTCTGGAGCAAGAGAAGAACCTCCTCTGTGAGCTATTAGATATGGTTTTGAAGACAAATCTCCATAAATAACGGTTGTAGGTATATATAATATCGGGAAAATGAAAGCAAATAGGTATAATATGATAAGGCAAACAAATACAATTATTGATTTTTTATTTGAATCAATTGTTCTTTCAGAAAGGTAATTTTTAATTTTTGGTAAAATCTTAAATATTGGATAAAGAAGTAAAATAAGAAGGATATCAAGGATACAAAAGAAATAAATACTGTAAAAATCCAAAACATATAAAATTTTTTTGTACTCACCAAACATATCAAGAAAGTATAATAAAACGCTAAATAGAATAATATAAAAGATGATCAGGACTATTGGCAAGATTCTATTTAATTTATGAGGAGAAATTTCATCTAATTTTGTAAATCTCCTTATATTAATGATAAGTAATGCTAAACCATAAGGCAATGGTAATATTAGGAAAATCCTTACTAAAAGAACAATATCAAAATCAAATCCTACCCAACCTGATACCTCTGAATTAATTTCATACCAATAAGGTTCAATTGTATGAATTAAAGCGAGAAAAATTATCAAATTAACACATAAAACAACATAAAGGATAATCCACTTCTTCCCTTTTTTACTTTGCAATTTATCTAATAATGACATTATATCCTTAAATAACAAAATAGTTAGTTATTATAATTTTTCCCTTGATGTTAATAAGTATTTCTGTTACTCTATTAAACAGGTGGTTCAGAAATAAATT
>JABXKB010000303.1 GCA_013375485.1 Promethearchaeota archaeon
TTTTGAATATTCATTGGATTAATTGAAATTGAATTCACTCCCAAACTTTTTAATACATCTATTGAATTGGAGCAATCATCAATCGCTGCTTGTTCATTTAAAAACAGTGGTTTAAACAATAAATATACTTTTACGCCAATACCGTGATCTTTACATACTTTTAAAGCATCTTTAAAATCTTTAAATGAAACTCCTTTATTTATATAATTATTCCTGATGTAATCATCTACAGTTTCAAGTCCAATAGCAATTTCAAAGTGTTTTTTATCAAAGAACTCTCTTATTTCCATTAATTTTTCCACAGTTATATATTCCACACGTGATTCAATGACAATATCCTTAAATTTTTCTACTTTTGAAATTTTTTCATATATGTAATTTCTGACTTTTTTAGGTATTTCATTTTCATCTAAAAAGCTTCCAGAATTGAATAATTTAAAAACAAAATTATTTGAATCTTGCTTAATTTCATCGATCTTGTCATTGAAAGCATAATCAAACTGATTAATAAGATTAGTAACTGGTACATCTTCATTATGTGCATCTAAATAATATCCACACATAGAACATCCTCCCTGTTCACTTATTGCCCAGCTGCATCCTCTAGTTCGTAAAATAATTGTGAATTCCTTCCCTATTTCATTCACTAACCTATCCTTTTTTATCCAAAAGCTAATTGGACGTTTTAATTGTTCTTCCCTATAATTAATTTTCCGTTTTTGAGCATCATGTTTAATCAACTTAATTTTCTCAAGTATAGATTTACCTTCTTCCAAAAGATCACTACTTCCATTCATAGATTTTTGCAATTCTCCCATTTTTAGAATTTTTTAAGAAATTAGAACCAACAATTAACTCTCCACTTCCTATTATCTTTTTCTTTCCTTTATTAAATATAATTACTTGACTATTTGGGATAAGATCTGGACTATATTCTAGCACACCTTTTCGAAATAATGTATTCCCTTGAATTTCATCTCCATCAAAAACAATATAGTGTGAATTAATACTAAGTGGAGATTGAATTAATCTTCTAAGCCCTGTAATTGTTAATTTAATTTGGCCTGTTGAAAATTTAAAAATGCCTAATTTTTCTTGAGTTTTTAAATCTCTTAAATCAATCTGATTATTAGCTTTAACATGAACCGGTTTTAAACCATTAGAATTAATTTTGTTTCCTGAACCAATTCCAAATTGATAATCCAAAATCTTAACAAATTTTCTGTTCCAAGTTTTTGATAAATATTCTTTATTTAGATTTTCATTTTTCACTTGGAATTCGTTTTTATATTCTTTAATTAGTTTCTCTAAAGATTGGAGGGATTTAATAGAAGTTGTTTTATCTTGAATTTCGGAGTAAAAAAATTTATGAGGTAATTTAGAAGAAGCTCTCTTAACAATTTCAAGATAACCATTTTTTAAATGACATAGAATTGGAATTTTCTTATCATACTTTTCTAATAACCTAATAAGCATTTCTGTAGTGATATTTGTTTCCTCATTATCCCATTCACCCGTAACGGAAATATCATAAGAATTGACGGGATAAATATTTTCTAACTGTCTTGGTATTACTCCTAAAGGCGAAGTTAAAATGAATTCTTGAAAATTAGGAAACTCCGTAAATTTTCTTATAACGTTGTAAAATTTTTTATGTGATTTTGATTGTGAATAAGGCTTTTTAGCCGAACATGGTAATAAAATAATTAAGTTTGTCCAAGGTTCAGGTTCGAAATTTTTAATTGTATTTTCTCTAAAAAGTTGGAAATCTGGTCTATGATATGATGAGGGTCCTAGACTCCTTACTATTTTAGTTTTTTGTATTAATGAGGTTTCATATTTGAGATAATCATAATAATTCTTATCTAATATCTTTAATATTGACATTAAATTTGTATCATCTAAGGAAGATTTTTCTACAAAAGCTCGAAAATCCTCATAACTTAAATATTGCTTGATCTTTTTCATGTAAATTGAGGCTGTAATTAAATTATGTAAGCTCAATAAATCAATTTTTTCAACAGAATATTTCTTATCTAATACTTTTTTTAAGTTATCTTTACAAACTAAGCAAGAACAAGGAAAAAATTTTACCTTATATATTGGTAATAGATATTCTATTGTATCATAGAAGTTTTCGGCAGATAAAAACATTGAATAAGAACAATCAATAAGATCTATTCCTAAATAGATTAATAATGGATAATACTTTGGAATGATTCTACCAGAAGCCATAACAATTAAGTTATTATCCAATTCTCTCTTTATCCTAGAGATTATTTTTAGAATATTTCTGAAGTTGTTTAAATTATCAAAAAGGTCAACTAAATTCACAATTTTGATATTTTCAAATTGATTTATAATTGGTATAAAAAGATCAAATAATTCAGTAAAATCAAATATTCTTATTGATAAGCCAAAATTTAAATTGGGATAATAATTTAATATTTTTTCTACATATAGAAGATAATTTCTTATCTCTTTTATTGCAAATTCTTTATTAATACTGGTAGTAGGAATATTAAATGGAATGATTGATATTATATTATCTTTGGAAAAAATATTAGTATTATTTGTTAATATTTCTTGAAATTTCTGAATTTTTCCGGGATATGTGAAAATAAATCCAGTATTTTTAAATTTTTCTCGTATAAATCCAATTTTCAGGAAAAATTCTTTGGAAATTGTGAATATTTCATGATTCTCAAACTCTTGGATAAAACTCATTTGTTTCATTAATGAACTTTTTATAGGGATGATTACATTAGGCGTTGAAATATATAATTTTCTTTCTTTTGAAAAGAGAATTCGCCCAATTCTTGAATAACCAATTTTACTGGCTAATACTTCAAAGAAATATGTCATATCTTCATTAAAAAGTATTAATTTGATGTATAAATTTTTTACTTTAAATTATGAAATCTCTCAAAGTTATTAAGAATTTAGGCATTTAATTTCAAATTCAACCTTAATGTTTGGTAAGACTTGGTATAATTGCTGATATTATAAATCATTTATATTAAAAAACTGAGAAATTAACGTATGGTTTTAGCTCATCCAAGACAAAATTTGTATATGTATCTTCTATTTCTTCTGAACTATATAGATCTCTTATAAACGGTGCATACTCTTCAATTTTTTTTACTCTAACGATTGCAAATAGTCCATATTGTTCCCCTATTCGAAATAAATCGGTGATATTCTTGTTCATATCCAGTCTAAGGGCAAGCTCATTATATTTTGATGGATCTTTTGGTTTTATTCGAAGGAGATATTTTCCTTTAAAACCAATTTTTTTTGGACAAAAATTTACAGCGTAATTTAAAATAGCTCCTTGGGTTTCAAGTTTTTTTATTCTGTTATGAATAGTTGATTGTGAAATTTCCGTTTTAAATTGCTCTTTAAATATTTTTCTTATTTCATACGTTGATATTGGTTTAAGTCCTTGACTATCTCGTAATATACTTAAAATTTTATAATCAATATTGTCTATTTCAAAATTAGGATCAAAATTTTTTTTATCTAATTTTATTCCAGTTTTCCTTATACTTCCAACAATATTATTTTTTATTAGATTTTTCTTTGATACATTCTTTAAACCATTTATAACTATTTTTCCATTTGAAAAAATTAAAATTGTTACAGGAGAGTTTTCAATCTTCAAAATTAGACCTGGAAATCTCTCAGGATTATATTCAATATCTAAATTGTTTTGAGCAATTTGATTTAAATTGATTTTTTCTGGAATTTCGATTTCTATATTCTCATTTTCGTCATCCATCTTTTCTGATAATTTGTTAACTAATTGATCCAAAAGCTCTTCTTCAAAAGACATTTTTGATTTTCTTAAACTTATTCCATTTGTCTTAAACACTTTAATAGTTTCAATAATTTGATATTTTTTAAAATATGATTTTGCCATTATTTTATCTATTGTGTTTAATGTCTGATAATATTCATCGGGAGATTTAAAGATAAATAAGGCGAATAAAGAAAAATCTCCAATTATTCCATCCAACATTCTTAATTGGGGAATTTCTAACAATTCTTTCACCAATATGGGTTCTTTTGGGTTGGTTTTAATTTCAAGCATCACAAATTTCAAATTATTTGGTTGAATATTTGGATTTATGTTTATTGTGAAATTTGTAATTATTTTTTGATCCCTCAAACTATCAAGTTTGTTTTGATATGTTTGTCTAGAGAGTCCTATCGCACGTGAATTTTTTGAAACAATAAATTTGGTCTTTCCACTTGAATTTTTTATGAATCTTTGGACTTCTACACGATCTTTAATATTACTCATATTATTACAATTTTGCAAATTTTTTAATTGTTATTAATTAACTGTTAAATTTTATATATAAATATTTGCATTTAACCAAAAAAAGGTTTATAAATTAATTAAAATTAATATTCTTACAAAAAAGAAAGTGATTTAAATGGTAAATTATAAGGTAGCAGATGAAAATTTAACTGATCAAGGAAAAGAAGCACTTTATATAGCAGAAAGTAAGATGCCCGTCACTGCTAAGGTTATTCGTGAAAGATTTCAAAAGAAAAAACCATTAAATGGTATAATTGTAGCTGGTTGTTTGCATATAACAAAAGAAACTGGTAATTTAGCCCGAACTCTTAAAGCTGGTGGTGCTGAAGTCTATCTCTGTGGTAGTAACCCCCTATCAACCCAAGATGATGTAGCAGCCGCGTTAGTACAAGAAGATATTAATGTTTTTGCGTGGCATGGTAATACTGATGAAGAATTCTATTGGTGTATAAGACAGTGTTTAGATGCTAAACCAAATATCTTAATAGATGACGGTGCTGATATGATTGTTACTGCTCATCACGAATATGAAGATCTAATAAAATCAGGTACTATTATTGCGTGTCAGGAAGAAACTACTACAGGTGTTAAAAGATTCAAAGCAATGGATAAACAAGGAGTATTGAAGGTACCATTATTTCCTGTAAATGATGCTCGATGTAAGAATCAATTTGATAATGAATTAGGTACAGGTCAAGGCATAGTTTCTGCAATTTATGGAATGCATGTCCTCTTTGCAGGTAAGAATGTAGTTATCGCGGGATATGGTCATTGCAGTAGTGGGATGGCATTAAGAGCAAGAGGTCTTGGTGCAAATGTTATTGTTACCGAAGTTGATCCGATTAAGGCACTGCAAGCTAAATTCGCTGGTTATCAAGTCATGCCCATTGAGAAAGCTTTAGCTAATGCAGACATTATACTCACTGCCACAGGATGTAAGCATGTGATCTCCCCAACTAAAGAAAACTTTAATGCTCTAAAAGATGGAGTCATTTTAGGTAATTTAGGACATTTTGACATCGAGGTCCCAACCAAGGAAATTTACGAATATGCAAAGGAAATCAAACCTATTAGACAGAATGTTGAAGAAATCACCTTTCCTGATGGCAAAAGAATATATCTGCTTGCCAAAGGACGTTTAGCAAACTTGGTTCTGTCTGAAGGTCATCCAGCAGAGGTAATGGATATGTCCTTTGCGCTACAATCTCTAATGTCTGAGTACATCGTCAAAAATAAAGAGCAACTAAAGCCAGGTATGGTAGATGTACCTGTAGAGATTGATGACAGAGTAGGCTTCCTAAAGCTTCAATCCATGGGCGTTGAGATCGATAAACTAACTAAAGAGCAATATAATTATATCCACGGCTACGAAGAAGGAACATAAACAAATTCTTTAATAATCCCTTTTTTTTCAATTATTTAATAAAATATAATTAACATTAAAATGATAATAAGGAAGGATTCTTTAAAACTTATAGATTTTTCAGGATTGAAGATATATGATTTTACAGATGGATTAGAATTGAAATCTTCTTTCGCCGTGATTCAGATACCTCCCAATTCTCAGCATGCAGAGTCTTGGTCTACACGTTCTGATAAATATTATTATAATATCAA
>JABXKB010000304.1 GCA_013375485.1 Promethearchaeota archaeon
TGATTTTCTAAGGTTGTTAGGCATATCTTCATATGGAGATATTTCTTCTTTAAGTTCACACTCTACACCATATCGAACATTTGTTTTCGGGTGAATATATCCCGTTTTTGATATACCATTAGCAGCTCTAAGTGCTGTACGACGTGATATTAATGAAGCCCCTTTAATATAAAAATGTCTCCATTTTTCTTCATTAACCAGTTCTATGAAAATTCCTTCGTTCATATCTGCATCAGATTCGATTGGTGCAAATTGACCTGAATCATCATTCCATTTCAAAATAAAATTGTCTTTTTTTTCTGTCATTGTATTCCCAATAACCGATTTTAAAGTACTAAGAAATTAAATTCTTTGTTAAAAAATTTTAACTTTTTTTTGATTACAATATAAAATTTATGTTATTTAATCTTATTTTAACGATCTAATATATTCTACTACCGAATCAAGTTTATTTTTAGATGCCAAAAGTATTTCATGGGGGAACTGTATGCTCCTAGAATATATTTTATCAACTATAGGAAAATTATTATCGTTGCTTTTTTCTCCTCCCCAATTCGCATTTTTGTAATCAATACCTTTACGTAATTTAACATTTTTAAAACAATCCAAGCTGTGAAGAGGAGGGTAATTATCGACAGTTGGTATTCCATTTCTGTTTAATTTTTGATAGAATTCTTCTTTAGTAATCATTCCAAATTTTTTAGGGTTAAAAACAATTGGGAATACATAATATCCACATTCTTCAGCTCCATGTGTTAATTTCATCACCTGAATACCGTCAATTTGATTTAATTTATTTCCAAAATATTGAGCATTTTTATTTCTTAATTTATGTTGTTCAGGAAACTTTTCTAATTGCTTTCGAAGCAAAGCCGCATGAAGCTCACTCAATCTGTAATTGGTTCCATAAGAATAATGAGCATAAGAATATCCATTCTTTATTCTTCCACAATCAATATAAGAATAAATTTTATCAGCTAATTTATCAGAATTACAAATAATTGCACCACCCTCTCCACTTGTTATAACTTTAGAAGCTTGGAAGCTAAAGGCTCCAGCATCACCCCAATTTCCAACTCGCTTTCCTTTATATCTTGAACCATGAGCATGAGCGCAATCCTCAATAATATACAAATTATTTTCAACAGCAATCTCTTTTAACTTATCTAATTCAACTGGGTTTCCACCCAAATGCACTGGGATGATTGCCTTAGTTCTTTCTGTGATTAGTGATTCAATTTTATTAACGTCCATCACAAGAGTTTCAGGATGAATATCACAAAAGATTGGTATTGCATTTGTTGCGACAACTGCTGAAGCTGATGCTACAAATGTATAATCTGAGACAATTACTTCATCACCTAAGCCAATTCCTAAAACAATTAATGCAGATTCAATAGCAACAGTTCCATTACATACAGCAATACAATTTTTTACCTCCTGAAGTTTAGCGAATTCTTCTTGGAATTTCCAGACGTTTTCACCTTGATGAGCTCCTGGAAATCCACACCACCAATTACCTGATTTTAAAACATCTAATAAAGTGTTTATTTCATTATTATCATAGATAGGCCACTCAGGAAATTTCTTTTTTGGATCTTGTTTAAATGACATAATTCATTAAAACCCTAAATCATATACATAAATTTTATGAGCTATTTTAGATATATTTATCAAAACAGATAAAAGTATCATTCAACTTAGAAATAAATGTATTAAAATTTAATCCGATTCTGAATATGAAAATTATTGATAAAAAATCATTAGCAAAGATTCTAGAGGAGTACATCTCGGATCTTAACTTAGAAGAAATAGAATCATTAATAGAAATACCTCCTCCTGATTTTGAATATACCTATGCGTTTCCTTGTTTTAAACTTTCAAAATTTCAGAAAAAAGCACCAAATTTAATAGCTCAAGAATTAAAAGATAAAATTAAAACACCAGAGTTTATAGAAAACCTCACTGCAGAAGGACCATATTTAAACTTCATGATTGAACCAAGATCTATTCTCGAAAATATTATTGAATTAAAGACTGATTACGGTAGGATGAGAGATATCTTAGAAAAAACTGAAAAACTAAGAATAGTGGTTGAATATCCTTCTCCTAATACTAACAAACCATTCCATTTTGGGCATGTAAGAAATATGGTATTAGGTAAATCTCTATCTAATTTGTTGGAATATAAACAGCATGATGTTTTTCAAGTTAACTTATATAATAATCGTGGGATTCATATTTGTAAAAGTATGCTTGCATATAAAAAATGGGGCCATGATAAGGAACCAAATAAAAAGAGTGATCATTTTGTTGGTGATTTTTATGTGCTTTATAGTGAAAAAGTTAAAGAAGATGAGAATTTAGAAAAAGAAGCTCAAGATTTATTAAGATCTTGGGAAGCAGGAGATCAAGAAACTATAAAACTATGGAATAAGATGAATAAATGGGCTATGGAAGGATTAAAAACAACTTATGAGAAGTTTGGAATTAAATTTCATAAAGAGTACAACGAATCTGAATTTTATTTAAAAGGAAAGAAGAAAATTTTAGATGGATTGAAAGAAGGACTTTTTGAAAAAACTGATGATGGAGCTATCATCGCAAGATTAAAAGAGAAATACAATCTTGAAGATAAAATTTTGATTAGAAGTGATGGAACATCTATTTACATAACTCAAGATATTTATCTAGCATATAAGAAGAAAGAAGATTTTAACTATGATAGGTCGATATATATTGTTGGTGATCCACAAATTCAGCATTTCAAATGGCTTTTTGCCATATTAGATATGTTAGGTTTCAAAGAAGATAATTATCACCTTTCATATGGAATGATTAGCTTACCAAGTGGTAAAATGAAAAGTAGAGAAGGTACTGTGGTTGATGCTGATGATATAATTGAAGAAGTAGAAAAATTAGCATTTGATGAAGTAAATAAAAGATACCCTGATTTAAAAGATAAGGAAAAGAAAAAAAGAGCTGAAATAATTGGATTAGCTGCTGTGATCTTTTATATTCTAAAGTACAATCCTGTGAAGGGATTTGTATTCAAACCCGATGAGAGTATATCTTTTGAAGGCGAAACAGGTCCGTATATTCAATATTGCTATGCTAGGATTGCTTCTATAATTTCAAAATCAGGAAAACAAATCTCCATAGATATTGATTGGGATTTATTAAATCATGAAAAAGAGAGATTTTTAATAAAACAATTGGTTTATTTCCCTGAAATTATTGATGCCTCCGAAAAGACCTATAACATTCATCTAATCCCTCAATATCTTCTCACTTTATGTCAATCATTCAATTCGTTTTATAGCTCTTGTCAAGTAATATCTGATAATAAAGATTTAGAAAAAGCAAGATTATTGTTAATTTATTGTGTACAGATTGTCATTAAAACTGGATTAAATATCTTAGGAATTGAAACTTTAGATAAAATGTGATATATAAAATTTAAAAAGTAATAACAAAATGAGATTTTTTGATTTTGATGAAAATATTAAAAAAGATACCCAATTTGTAATTTTTGGTATACCATGGGACTATTTAACTTCAATTGACTTGCCTAATTCATCAATTGCCCCAGAAAAAATTAGAAATGTGACAAATGATATTGGATGGACAACAGAATTAGGAGATAATATAACTAATTTTAAAGTTATTGATGTTGGAGATGTAATAATTGAAAAGGTTAATGTCGAAAAAAATCTCAAAATGATCAGGAATTTTATTGAAGAAATATATAAGAAAAATGAGAGGATAATTCCTATAATGATAGGTGGAGATCATTTCTGTTCTTATCCTGTTATAAAATCGGTAGGAGATCATTTTGAAAAGAAAAATGAATTTGGTATACTAATATTTGATTCACATTTAGATTTCTACCAAGAATGGGATAAAGGTGTTTATTCCCATGCCACAGTTTCTCATAGAATTTATGATTTTGAATATATAAATAATAAAAACCTTCTTTTTGTCGGAACTAGAGATATTGATATCCCTGAGTTAGAATTAGCAGAAGCAGAAAATATTGAATATATTAATGCTTATCAGTTAATAGAAGGGTTAGACAATTACATAGTGAAAATAATAAAATTTTTCAAAAAATCTAATATCAAATATCTTTATGTTTCAATAGATATTGATGCTTTGGATCCTTCTATTGCTCCTGGTACTGGATTTGCAATGCCTGGAGGATTTTCCTATAGAGAAATGTGGAAAATGTTAAAGGAAATATCTGAAAATTTCGAAATAATTGGATTTGACTTAGTTGAAGTTGCACCTAATTTAGATTTAGAAAACAAAATAACATGTAATTTAGCAGCAAAAATATTAATTGAACTAATTTCTTTTATCTCAAATAAAATGTAAGCTTTGATTCAAATGTCAGAAAAAGATTTTGAAGAGAAATTAAGAGAAGTAGAGCAATTCGAAATCAATAATGATACTTCTATAATTGATTTGATAAATTCTTTGAAAAATACAGGATTTAATGCAAAAAGATTAGCGTTAGCTTGTGAAATTTATAATGAAATGATAAACAATACCGATTGTGTTAAGTTTTTTGGATTAGCTGGAGCTCTTGTTCCTGTAGGATTACAAAGAATTATTTTCGATTTTTTAAAGGAAGGGTTTATAGATGTTTTGGTAACTACAGGAGCAAATTTAACACATGATCTCGCAGAAGCCTTAGGATACCATCATTTACAAGGAAATATTAATATAGATGACATTGACGATAAAGATTTACATTGTAAGGATATAAATAGGATTTATGATGTGTTCATGCCAAATAAGGTATATGAAGGAATTGAAGACTTTATCTCCAAATTAAACATATCAGATAATCAAATGCCGGTAAGTTCTTTTCTAAAATTTCTCGGAGATAAACTTCCGAAAACATCCCATTCCATCCTTAGAATATGCGCTGAAAAA
This sequence comes from Promethearchaeota archaeon, assembly GCA_013375485.1. Taxonomy (GTDB): domain Archaea; phylum Asgardarchaeota; class Lokiarchaeia; order Sigyniarchaeales; family SOKP01; genus Loki-b32. The sequence continues at coordinate 4,942 of JABXKB010000304.1, forward strand.
GAAATACCAATTTTCTGCCCTGCTTTTACAGATTCGGGTTTAGCAATGCAATTAGGATTTCATCACCAAAATATGAACTTGAATCATTTCAAAGATATGCTAGATATGGTCAATTTAGCTTGGGATGCTAAGAATGCTGGTATATGCATTGTAGGAGGAGGAGTTCCAAAGAATTTTATTATGCAATCGTTACAATTTTGCCCAACTTCTGCCACATATGCCATCCAAATAACTATGGATCGTCCAGAACCAGGAGGATTGAGTGGTGCTAGTTTGAGGGAGGCAATTTCATGGGGTAAGGTAAATGAAAAAGCAAAATACTCTACAGTAATATCTGATGCAACTATTACATTACCATTAATTTTTTGGTATTTAAAGAAAATGCAGGAAAAAAATAAAGATTAAGAGAATTTATCATTAGAAGATAGATTTTTTAAAATATTCTCTTTAATTTTTGATCAACGGTTTCTGTATCAGTACCAAAAATTTTATCAAGATTTAGTTTAAAATCTTTAAATTGAGAAACTTCCGATAAATTTTTTTTAGTGTTTATTGATTTAAATTCTTTAGACATTTGTTTCAATAATGGTTGAATAATTTTCCTAATATATTTTTCAATCTTTTTCTCTTTATCTAAAATAACATAAGAAATTAGAAGTTCTGGTTCAAAACTATCCTCAGAATTAATTTCATCCTCTGTAAATGCAATAAGAAATTTCTTCCCTTCAAAATATTCAACTAAATCTTTTGAAAAAGTAGATTGCGCAAAATTTAAGATTGCTGTAAGTAATCCACTTCTTAAATCTGTATCAATTTTTCCTTTTGTAGATTTATGGTAACTCTTTTTTACTAATGTAAAACCTCTGAATAACAGCCCTGCTTCTCGAACAACCATTAGAAAGAATTTAAATTAATAT
>JABXKB010000026.1 GCA_013375485.1 Promethearchaeota archaeon
TTTATTTGAATAGGCTCAACATCAATAGAAAACCTACAATAAAAAAATTTATTCTTAATAACAAATTTAATAATTGGATTCATGAAATCAAGCCTTTGACCACTATATAATCTTACTAGGGTTTTAATTCTTTCGATCTCCTTTGAATTAAAACCCATTTCTGTTCGACACCGACCATACATTTGATGATTTAAGTAGATTTCATCTTTCGGAGAATCCAAGAAGATTTCTTCTATAAAATCGTCGATTAGCAATGGAAATAGTTTATCTAAATTTATTTTTTTTAGAGCTGTTAATAACCCAATCTTTTTTTTGACTGATTTTGAAAATTCATATTTTAAATTCAATAATTTTAGCGCTTCTCTTTTATACAATTTTATTAATGTTTCTAAAGGAATTAACTGGTTAAATTCAGCAAGTTCTATATTGTGATTGATATCTTGGATTACTTTATCAAAATAATCCTCTTCTTGTTCCCCCTTATAAAATGAAGTGACTAAGTAATTTTTCTCAATTTCATCTGAATTTTCATAAATATAAACCTTAAAAGTATTATATTTTCCTGTGTTATATGAATTTAATAATTTTTTATATCTATTGATGCCCTTTTTGTGACTTTTTTGAAGGTCATTTATTAAATATACACTTCCAATCAGAAAATATTTATAGAAATTATTGTTTTTTTCATGAATTTTACGGTCCGCCAAGAAATTTGTAAACATTTGGATAATTTTCAAATTATTTAGAATTTCGAGAATATAGGTTTCAGATGTTTTTTTATAATTATAGCAATTTTGACAGGATAAATCAATAATTTCTTTTTTATTTAAACTTGAAGATCTCCTTACAAAGAAATTATAGATAAAAATTGGATCATACCATTCATATTCTTTGATATTATACTCAGAAGAATTAGAAAATATTTTACATTTAAATTCTCTGTATTTACAATTTAGATCTCTATTCTTTACGATTTTTTGATAAATTCTTTGAATTTTTTTTAAAACCTTAAAATAGTCAGAAAAATAATTAATTTGCTTTTCTTCAATCAATAAATCGTTCCATAAAATTGATATATAACTAAATTTTCGATTTCTATTTTTGAACAATGTGTTTATAAAACATTGTATACATTTTTTAGATTTAAAGAAATTTTTGTCTTCTTGAGAGCAGTTATAACAATCTAATATTAATATTAGATCTTTTTTTCCATCATAATTCTCTCTTTCTTTAAAATAAGTTAGATTTTTAAGAGCCATTTATACTATTTTTATAAAGAAAAATTTAAATTACCCTCTTTTATCTATTCGCGGATAATTCTAAATTAGATTTCAAATGAAAAAATTTATTTATTTTAAAAAATTCATTTCCAAAAGTAAATGTGATAAATAATGGGGCACCGTAAAAAACACGCACCGAGACATGGATCATTAGCATTTCTACCTAGAAAGAGAGCAACACAAATGAAAGGTCGTGTACGACACTGGCTAGATAATTCAGATGACATCAATTTTCTTGGATTTGCAGGATTTAAAGCAGGAATGACTCATATTACATATATAGAGGATCAAAGAGATAGTCCCTATTATGGAAAAGAATTAATGAAACCAGTAACAATTATTGAAGTTCCACCATTGATTCTTATTGGGATAAGGGTTTATAATGAAGATGAGTATGGTAAATATATTGTTGGAGAATTGTATACTCATGAATTTAACCATTATTTATCTCGGAAAATAAATCTTCCAAATTTAGATAGATATAATGCCGAAGAAACTAAAAAGGAAATTTTAAATGGATTAAACGAAACAAGTGAAATTAGAGGAGTGTTTCAAACACAACCATATAATACTTCAATACCAAGAAAAAAACCAGACATCATTGAAATAAAGATTAACTCAAAACAAAAACCTAAAGAAGAATTAAATTTCGCTTACGATAATTTAGGTAAAGAAACCAGAGCACGAGATGTTTTAACAGAAGGGGAATTAGTAGATGCAATCGCTGTAACAAAAGGAAAAGGATTTCAAGGTCCAGTTAAGAGATTCGGAATTAAAATTTTAACACGTAAAAACAACAAAATAAAGAGAGCTGTTGCTTGTATCGGCCCATGGCATCCAGCTAGAGTTCTTTATACGGTTCCAAGAGCGGGTCAATTAGGATTTCATCAAAGAACAGAATACCATAAAAGGATTATGTTAATTGGTGAAAATGAAGAGGAAATTAATCCAAAAGGAGGATTTATCAGATATGGTAAAATTAGTGGAGATTATATATTAATACTAGGATCTATTCCTGGACCTAAAAAAAGATTAATTAGATTAAGAAAAACTATCAGACCACTAAGATCTTTTGTTTTAAATACTCCAGAAATTACATTTGTGAGCCGAGAAAGTCAACAAAGAAGATAATTTCTAATGTCCTGGTGATTTTATGGAAAAGATAAATGTTTATAATTTAGAAGGAAAAAAAAAAAATCTTGTTGATAAACCAAAAATATTTGATTTAAAACCTAGGATAGATCTTATTCGGATGTCTAATTCAATATCTCAAAGTAAAAATAAGCAAATTCAAGGAAGGGATAAAAGAGCCGGGTTGAGAAATACTGCTGAAGGTTGGGGAACTGGACACGGCGTCTCAAGAGCACCTAGAATAAAAGGAGGCGGGTTTATTACAGCTAGACATGTCGGACGCGTTCCCTTTGCCAAAGGAGGTCGGCGTACACATCCAATGAAAACAGAGAAAAAAATAAAGAAAAAAATTAATAAGCAAATGAATAAGCAATCTATATTTTCTGCGATTGCTGCTTCAGGGGATAGATCATGGATTAAAAAGGGGGGTTTTTATATTGAAAATGTGCCTGATATTCCTTTAGTTATTGATGATAAAATCCAAACAATAAGGAAAACTGCAAGAATCTTTTCAATATTGTGTAATTTGGGATTAAAGGAAGATTTGGTTAAAACTAAGAAATCTAGAAAGATTAGAGCTGGAAAAGGTAAATCAAGAGGTAGGAAATATAAAAAAAAGAAAGGAATATTAATAGTAATAAAAGATGATTTTGGTATTATTAAAGCTTCAAGAAATATTCCGGGGACAGATGTTATTAAAGTTGAAAATTTATCAATTAATGCATTAGCTCCTGGTGGAACATCGGGTAGATTAATCCTTTGGACCCAATCTGCTTTTAATGAGTTGAATAATTATGAGGTGACCGTTTAAATGGAAATATTTTATAAAATTATTAAAAAACCTTTAATCACTGAAAAAACCTTTGATTTAATTGAAAAAGAAAATAAACTTGTATTTATTGTAGATAGAAAAGCAAATAAAAATCAAATTAAAAGGGCTATTGAAAAATTACATAATGTAAAAGTAATTGAAGTTAATACATTAATTACACCAAAAGGTATGAAAAAAGCTTTTATCAAACTACATCCTGAATATTCAGCTCAAGATATTGCTATTGATTTAGGTATATTTTAACTATTAACTTCTTTTAAATTCTTGATAATTTAATTTTTGAATTTCTTTTGGATGGATTATTATAATATTTTCTAATAGTTTAATTGAATCCATTTCCAATAATTTCTTATAAGCCAAATTATTTAATATCAAAATATAGATAAAAAATTTTGGATAGTGGGCTTTTAGAATTCGGTGAATGTATTCAGAATCTAGATTTTCTAATATTATAAATAAATAATTATGCTCAATAAATAATAAATTAGGGCTTAATCTTACATATTCGGTTTGATTTTTTACTAAATTTTCTTCAATTTGATCATTAATATTCAATAAATCTAGGGAATAAGAGTTCTTTTTTAGAAAAAAAAGATTACAAAAATCATTAAGAAAAAAAAAAGTATCTGTTACTCCTAACCGCCAAAAATAATTATAAATTTCCTGAATTTTAATATTCTGTCTACTTATCAAATTAGAATGAAAAATACTATTAACATTATTCTCAATATTAGAATTATTTTTATTCCTTTCACAAATATCTACAAAATAAGCAAAAATCTTAATTTCTTCACTATCATCTATTTGAAAATTAAATATTAAAAATCCTCTTCTACTAAAATTACTAATTAAATTTAAGAAGTTTGAGATAAATGATTTTCTTTGTTCAATTAAATCAAGATTAATACTATAAAAATTAAAAAATTTTAATTCTTTTTCAGTTGAAATTGTAATTGCTTCTGATACTTTAGAAATAGATGTATTAGATTTTATATCTTGTAGGAAAATTGCTAAAAATTTTTTTTCTAAAAATTTTTCTTTTAAAAATTTAACAGGTTTTTCAATTTCTGCTAAGAATTGTTTAACAATGTTAAAGCTTTTAATTATATTTTCTTTCTTGTAATCCTCAAAATTCAAAAGTAAGATTTTTTCGCTTTTCTCATTAATATCTATTTGAATAGAAAAATAATGAATTGCTCGTTTTCTTAAAAAATCTTTTAAGATTGGCTCAATTGATTTAAATTCTAAATATTCACAAATTGCAAATGCAATTATTTTATTATTTTTTTTTATACTCTTATAGTAGATTAAGTAATTTTCAATAAAATATGAAAAAAGTCTGTACTTACCCTTTTTAAACATTTCACTAATATTTTCAACAAAATTTATAAAAACACAAATCTTTTTTAGCTATTATAAGTATAAAAAATCCATAAAATTCAGTTTTTTTGTAAGAATTCAAATCTAATTTAATTATTATTCTAATTCTTAAAATAAAACTTAAAACAACATAGATGTTATAATTAATTAATTAAATTTCTAGTCTTGGTAATCGAATTGCTAAAATTAATAAAGGATTTTTTTTTTAGTTTAGAACCAGACATAGTAATTCAAGCACCAGCTCGAATAAATCTAATCAATCCATTAGATGCTGTAGAGGGAGATTATTGGATGCCATCTGTAGCTATTAATGGTTTAAATAATCCTTTATCTGCATTTCTTTATATAAAAAAAGTTGAAAAGGGAAGCCAATTAAAAGTATTTACTGTAAAAAAGTTAAAATATAGATATTCTTTGGAAGTAATTTATGAGGAATATCTTTCAAAAAATAAAAGTGATGTTAGAAATAAACTTAAGGGCCAAAATAAACTAATTTATGCTAGTATCTATAGATTTATTAAAATGAACTCGTATTTTGAAGAAATTTATTTAAATTCAAATATAGAAATTGGAATATTAACAACGATACCTAAACAAAGTGGGTTAGGTGGAAGCGCTGCAATAATAATTGCTGTTCTCTTTGGATTAGCCAAGTATTTTAATTTGTATAATAACTTTGAAAAATTAAAAGAAAACGAATTTCCAATAAATAAAGACATTATAGCAGAAATGGCTACCAAAACAGAGGATGAAGATTTAAAAATTACTTCGGGTTATGGTGATAGATATGTAATAAGCAGAGGAGGTTTAAGTTTTTGCTCATATTATGGTAAGCTTTACCATAAAGACATAGCAAAAGAACCCCTAGCAATCTATGATAGGATCGATGATGAATATGAAGTGGATAACCTCCCTATAATAATCTGTTATTCAGGAGTATCCCATAATAGTGGAGATATACATGGAAAATTAAGAAAAATATACCTGCAGAAAAATAAGCTTATCTTGAACAGTTATAAAGAATTAGCAGAACTATCTTGGCAATCTAGATTTGCTATAATGAGGCATGATTGGAGACTCCTAGGAAAATATTTTAAGGAGAATACAAGAATAATGAACCAAGTTATGAAAGAAGCGGGATATGAATATGGGATTGGAGTAGTTAATAATATTTTGATTAAAATTATTGAAGAGCATCCTGATGTTTATGCTGCTAAATTAACTGGTGCCGGGGGTGGAGGTTCTGTTTTTGCGTTAGTGAATCCAAATAAAATAAAGCCCATTCTAAGTTATTGGCGTAATAAATTAAATGAAATAATCACCAATAAAGAATTATTTTACTCAGAATTTCCCTCCTTTCCTATAGAAATAACAAAAGCTTTAGAGAAAACCCAATTTTTTCAAATTTTAATTGATAGAGATGGAGTGAAAAAGTTATAATTCTTTGGTAATTATATATTTAAAAACATTGGAGATTTAACTTGAGTAAATTCGAAAGATATAAAAAAAAAACTGAAATCTATATTTATCCACACAAGCATTGCAAAAAATGTGGAGAAATGATTTCTGAAGCCTTTACTTATTGTCCAGAGTGCTATCAAAACCTTAAAGAAAAGAAAAAAAGAAGACGATTCAGGAAGAAAGATAAAAAGAGTGAGCAAAATAAATTAGTTGAGGAACAATTTGATCTTGAAGAGAGAGAAAATTTTTGATTAATAAACTCATCTGTCTAAAAATATTTCTTTAAAAATTTAAATATTGAATCTCTCTAATAGCCAATCTTTATCTAATAAAGATAGAAATGGCCCCAATCGTGGACCACTTTTTTTACCTAAGATAATTTGATAGATAGTTTCAAAAAATTTTCTTGGAAGAATATCTATTTCTTTTTTTGCTATATTAAAAATCTTATTTTGAATAGAATCAGCATCTAAATCATCATTCTTTTCTAAATATTCTTTTAGTATTCGTATTCCTTTAATTTGCTTTATATCTATTTTATTTAACAATTTTTTATCAAGATCGTCAGGGATGGTAAAGATTTCCACCTTTCTTATAATTTCCTTTTTAATTTTTGGATCCTTTTCATTTTCTACGATTTCATTTACTTCTCCAAGCCAATTTTTTGTTTGGTTAAGAAGTATTTCAAATTCATGTATAGAAATTATATCAATAAAGTTGTTATTTTCCATGAATTTTTTTGCTTTCTCGTAGAGTTTATCTATATTTAAAATATTTTGAAGTTGCGCAAAAAAAGATAAAAGTTTCAAGGGTAATCGTTTCAACTTTATTTTAGGAATATCAGTTATTTGTGCTAAACGAAATATGTAATTAAAAAACTTATACTCCTCAGGATCCTCTGCATTTTCTAATTTGTAGTAAATATTTTCCATTCTCTCATAATAGTCATAATACTGGGAGATTTCTTCAATTCTAAATGTGATATGCTTTATCGGGTTGGTTCTTAAAATTATTGTTCTATAAATTTTTGGATCTGCTATTTCTAGATATTTCTTCGGTGTAAAAATATGACCTTTAGAAGTTCCCATATCTTGATCACCTAATCTTAACCATTCATAAGGAACTTTAACTGGTCCTACATAACCATATAACTCTTGACATAATTCTATTCCTGTATCATAAGCTCCACCTTTAACACTATGATCTTTCCCCGCAGGTTCACAAGTAGTTTTATATAAAGCCCATTTAGCAGGCCAATCTACTCGCCAATTTAATTTTAGTCTTCCACTCCAAATAGAAAGCATTCCGGTATGCCCACATGCTTCACATACATATGAAACTGCCTCTTTATCACCAAAATACTCTTTTACTCTATTTGGCTTAATTGATTCTTCATTATCGCGATGTTGAATTCTATTACATTTTTCACATATAACCATCACTGGCATCCAATCTTTTTGCATTTCTATAAATTCTTCTTTATCTTCTTCTCTTAGTGTAGGAAGAATATATTTTCTCAAGATTTCCTTAATTTTATCTGTATTTTCAAGTGCAATTTTAATTTTTTCTTGCATTTTTTTTGTTTTATACAACTCATGAGTCCAAATTATTGTTATTTGAATCCCAAAGTCTGGAAACACTTCTATTAATTCATTGCCAAAATGATGAGCATAACTCTCACAATTGCACTCTTCATAAGGACATGGTATCATAGCAAAAGGTTTTCCAATGTGTTCTTTTTGGAATTTTTCTGTAATATATCCGGGAAATCGTTTAGCTGCATCTAAACTATCGAAAAATAATAAATTATTAACCTTATTACCATTTCCTTCAAATATTCTTCTTAACGCATCACAAATTATTATTTCACGTAATATTCCTAAATGTATATGCCCTGAAGGCGTCTTACCCGTAGAAAGTGTTATTTCTATAGGTTTACGTGAGTAAATTTCTTCAACTATTTCTTCTAACCAATGAACTGGAAAATCTTTACTCAAATATTCTTCACTAAATAGCTTTTTCTTTAATTAGGTAATATACTGTATTACAAAAATTTTTCTATTATGTATAATAGAATATTTAACGTAAGCAAATTATATTTATCATTTTTGCTTTTAAATGATAGTGAGCTGTATAATGCGGATTGCTGTTTTAAATAAAGATTTTTGTAAACCTGATAAATGTAGTCCTTTTGGAGAAAAACCATGTATAAAATATTGCCCAAGAGTGAGAACGGGAGATAAAACAATAGTTTTAAGTCCTGATGAGAAGTATGTAATAATTACAGAGAGTTTATGTTCTGGAGAAGGAATATGTATTAAGAAATGTCCTTTTAATGCAATTACTATTGTAAACTTACCCGATCCATTGGAAAATCAATTTACATATCGATATGGACAAGATCAATTCTCATTATTTCGTATGGCAATACCCAAAAAAGGAAAAGTACTTGGATTAATAGGTCAAAATGGAATAGGCAAAAGCACATTATTAAAATTATTATCTAATGAATTAACTATAAATTTTGGAAGATTTGGGGATGAAACTCCAGATTGGAGAGAAATTATTGAATACTTTAAAGGTTCTGAATTACACCAATACTTTATTGATCTTAAAGAGGAGAAAACTAAGATTATTCATAAACCCCAAAATATTACTATGATTCCAAAATTTATATCAGGAAAAGTATACGATCTTTTAAATAAAAATGATATTGGAGATCAACTTGATCAGATTTCGGAGAAATTGAATGTTACTGAAATCTTGGATAGAGAAATAAAGGTATTATCGGGAGGAGAATTGCAAAGAGTGGCCATTGCAGCCGGTTATCTTAAAGATGGGGATATATATTTAATTGATGAGCCGAGTTCATATTTAGATGTAAGTGAACGAATTAATATGGCAAAATTAATTCGTGCTTTAGCAGAAAGGAATAAAACTGTAATTGTGGTTGAACATGATTTAGCAATTTTAGATTACCTAAGTGATTATGTTTCGATTTTATATGGACAACCTGGTGTTTATGGAATTGTCTCTCACCCTCAAGGTGTTAGAGTTGGTATTAATATTTATTTAAATGGATATATTAAAGATGAAAATGTAAGATTTAGGGACATACCTATCATCTTTCATGAACGTCCACCTCTCGAATCATTATTTGATTCTGGAGAAGTTGTTTTTTCTTATGAAGATATTGAAACATCATTGGGGGACTTTCATTTAACAGGTTCTGGGAGTGAAATTCATGCTGGTGAAATAATAGGAATTTTGGGACCAAATGGAATTGGTAAAACTACATTTATAAATTCAATTGCAGATGTAATTAATACTGAGAGTAAAGAATCTGATGAAAATATAGAGGGAAAAGAGGAATATGATTCTCAAAAATTAAAAGTTGTTATAAAATCGCAATATATTAAAATAGAAGATGAAGGATTTGTATTTGATCTCATTAAACATATTAAATTAGCCCCACATCTAAGTCAATCCTATAAAAAGAGATTGATAAATAATTTAAAACTCGAAAATATAAGAGAACGGAATTTTTCTGAATTAAGCGGAGGAGAATTACAAAGAGTGGCTATTGCTAAATGTCTTTCAGAGGAGGCGGATATTTATTTATTAGATGAGCCTTCAGCATTTTTAGATGTCGAAATGAGACTACAAGTAGCCCAACTTTTGAGAAAGTCTATTGAAGAGTTAAAGAAATCCAGTTTTGTAGTAGAACATGATATTATAACACAAGATTTTATTGCTGATTCAATATTGGTTTTTGAGGGGATTCCTGGTCTAGAAGGTAAGGCCACTCCTCCTCAAAATTTAAGGGATGGATTTAATTCCTTTCTTAAGATAATGGAAATAACCTTTAGGAGAGATCCTACTACTAAGAGACCACGTGTAAATAAATTAGGAAGTAACAAAGATATATATCAAAAAAAGATAAACGAATATTACTATATTCCAAAATAGAAAATCTTTTTTAAAACCTCAAAAAATTATTTTATATTTATTAGACTCTTTTTATACTCCTTTATTTCGATTGGAGATTTTAAGACTTTTAGATTAATCTGGTAAAATTTGTTTATTAAAATGGAAATAGATCTATTTATATATTTTCAAGGAATATTTAACTGGGCCCTATCTTAAAATTAAAGAAGAATATTCGATTCACCATATTTTAAAATAAAATTTGCAATGGAAATCTAAGAGTATATATTGATATTAATATCTTATTAACAATTTATTCAACTAAACAAATCAAATATAAAAAATAATAAAAAAGATTGAATTAACCCTTAAATTTCCAAAACACTAGAGGTCGTCCTCTTCCTCCATTGTTACGAGAAAATTTTTCAATTAATTTTCTCTTTTGGAGTTTAACAAGATTGTCATAGATAGTCGTTCTTGGAGTGCTTAATTCTTTTACTAATTCGCTCCGAGTTAAGGGGCCAACTTCTTTTAGAGCTTTAATTAAATTAAATTGAGTTGGTGATAGGTATTCTTCTAGGTTACGATTATTTTCAATTGATAAAGTATTTCCCATTTTTAATTCCTCCATATTCAATTTGATTTTAAAAACGACAATTTTTCGACTCTTTAAAGTTTAAAGTGAAAAATTTTGTTCTTATGATCTAATAAAGTCAATTGATATATAAATGATGCTTATTTATGTATTATTATCATCAATTAGCATAAGATTTAAAAATGAAAATTTTCCTATAAATAATGTAGAAATATTTTTTTCATTCGAAAAATGACTGATACAACAAGAACAACGGTTACTCTAAACAAAAGTTATATGAAGTTAATTGATGAATTAATTGATGTTTTTGGCGCCACAAAAGCCCAAGTAATCAGTAATATTGTTGAATATTTTTTTAATGATAGCAAAAATGATCCACTCTTAGAGAAGTTAAGAGCTAGGAAAAGAAAAGAAAAACCCCCCGAAAGAACTGATCTTGATAACAGAATAAGAAAATATCTGAAAAGAGCAGATAAAATACCATTTAACATATTTGTTGATCATTTAAAACTAGACACTGAATTTGTAATAAATAATCTTGATGAATGGGGTGAAAAATATGATTTTATGTTTGTTGATAATAAGATCATTAAAATCTAGTAAAATACTTTATTCAAATTTAACTTACTTTCAAAAGATCATTTAAAAACTTCAAAAAAATCATTTGATAATCCAATTGTCCAATCTAACATTGAAGTAACAACACTAATAATGATAAAAAAAATAAATAAAGCAAAACCAACTAATAGGGCATATTCTACAATATTACCTCCATATTCATCTCTGAAGAATTCTCTAGTTTTTAAACGAAATTTCTTAAAAAAGCCTTTTAGGTTCATACAATTTTAATTTTCTAAATAATTTTATAAACTAAACAAATTTTGAACAAATTTAAATTTCTAAAAGAGGTTTTAAAATCTTAACACTTCAAAGATATTATTAAGTTCTTCTTCAGAAGCTTGAGTTCTTGGAATTTTAATCCGAAATTTTTCATCATCGAAGTTTCTCGGAATTATATGAACGTGGAAATGTTTTATCACTTGACCAGCAGCAGTGAAATTGTTTTGAAGTATATTATAACCATCAATTTTTAGCTTTTGATGAATTTTTATTGCCAATTGCTTTACTACCTTGTGCAGTTTAGTAAGTTCATAATCAGGTATGTCTTCTAAATTTGAATAATGAGTTTTTGGTATAACGATTGTATGTCCCTTAGAAATAGGAGAAATGTCTAAAAAAGCGATATTTAAGTCACTTTCAAAAATAATCTTTGAGGGAATCTCTCTTTCCGTTATTTTACAAAAAATACAATTTTTTTCTCTCATATTTTTACAACCCATTTTGATTTTAAGATACTTTTGATTTAATATATATATTCTAATTTCAAATTAAAAAACCTTTACTCAGTTATATCATATTAAAATAAACAGATTTTTCATTATAGTGATTTTAAAAGTGATTTAAATGTTAATTCAAGAAATAACAGCGATTCTAACAAATAAATTATCTCCCAAAGCATTTAAAATAAATTCTGAAACATATGGATTATATTATGACAAAAATTGGAATAATAAAATAATAAAGAAAGGAATGTTAACAATAGATTTAACATTAGAAGCGATACATTATGCTTTAAAACAGAAAGTTAATTTAATAATATCTTATCACAGTTTGATTAACAAACCAATAAAAAAATTCAATCAAAATATTATAAATAAACTAGCACTACTCTCTAGGTACCCAGTTTCAATATTTGTATTAAATTCTACCTTTATATCAGCTGAAGAAGGCATTTCTGATACAATTGCAAATGCTCTTTATTTAAAAATAGACTCTACATTTGAAATAAAGAATAAAAATGGCATAAAAATACCTATTGGAAGAATATGTTCACCTATAAATTACTTAAATAAGAAACAATCTTTTATATTAGAAAATTTAATAAATCGGATAAAAACAAATTTAAATTTACCCTACGTTTCTTATGTTGGAGATCTTAAAAAATCAATAAAAAAAATATGTATCATTGGTGGATACATATCAAAAACAAATTATATTAAGAAAGCTATGAATATAGGATGTGATTGTTATATTTCAGGAAAAATTAATTATTTTGATGCGATCTTTGCTAGAGATATAGGACTCAATTTAATAGAAACATCTCATTATCAGAATGTAATATTAGCAATGAAAAAACTTTGTAATATCTTGAGTTTAGAGTTTCCTGAAGTTGAATTCTTTCTTTTTGAATCAATGAATCCAATTAAAACCTATATCTAATAATGTTAATAAAAGTTTATATTTCTTCAGATATAATTTGAATTTATATAAAGCTTTTATTTTAACAACTTTTAATAAGTATAATAAGTGAGATTAACATGCCTATAATAGAGTATAACGGAAAAAGACCGGAAATAAGCCCAAATAGTTATGTCTCTCCAATGGCCACACTAATAGGAGATATTCGTGTTAATGATAATGTAATAATCTGGCCTGGATCGATTATTCGTGCAGAAAATTCACCAATTAATATTGGAGAATTTACAACGATTTTTGATGGAGTTATTTTGTTTACACGTTCACAAAAAAGTTCAATAAATATTGGAAGATATTGTATTATAGAGTCTGGAGTTACACTACTGGGATGTTTCTTAGAAGACTATGTTCAAGTAAAAGAGGGATCATTAATTTATGATGAGGCTTCTATTGGAGAAGGAGCAATAATCCTGAACCAAAGTCAGGTTCCACCAGGATTAACTATTCCAGCGCGAGCAGTAATGAGAGGAATTCCCGTTGAACCGGTAAGAGAACAAACTCGAAATGATATGCTAAAACAAAAGGAAAAAGCTGAAAATTATTCTCAACTCTTTATTAAAATCAAAAATCAATTACCAAACGCTCAAGGTTACTTATTAACATTACCAGATTTTATCAAACTAATGTTAAAAAAAGAAGAATAAAAAAAAAATAAAAAATTTAATTATACCATAATATGAAACATTTTTACAAGTTCTTTATATCTTGATCGAAGAGTTACTTCAGTTACTCCTACTAAATTTGCAATATCTTTCTGTGAAATCTTTTTATCTTTCTTTTTACAAACTAAATACAGTGCTCCTGCACATAAACCTTTTGGATCTTTACCACTTGTAGAAAATTTAGATGTAAAATTTTGTAAAATCCTTATTGTTGTATTTTCCGCATCTGCATCTAATTCCAATTCTGCTATAAATCTTGGAATAAGAGAGATGGGATCTGTTGAGGGAACTTTTAAATTTAATTCTCTAATCAGTGTTCTATAACATCTTCTTACATTTTTCGCACTAATAGAGGTTTGATCTAAAATCTCTTGTAAAGTTCTTGGGATTTTTCTTTCTCTACAAGCAAAGTATAAGCATGCAGCAACCATCCCGTTTATGGATCTGCCTCGGAGTAATTTCTTTTTAAATGCTTCGATATATAATCTTATTGCTGCTTTTTTAACATGATTTGGCAAATTCATATTACTCCCTATCCTCTTTAATTCGGTTGTTGCAATAAGCATATTACGTTTATCCCAGGTCATGCGAGAATTCCATTTTGCTGCTCTTTTCAAATCGGGACTTTTAATATTTGATTTATCTATAATCGTACTTAAGCCCATATCCGGTAATAAGATTGAAATTGGAGATCCTGTTCTTTCTCTGGATTCTTTTTCCTGTTTGGTAAAGGCTCTTTTACCACTATGAGAAATGTCAACAATTCGCTCGCTTATTACTAAACCACACTGTCCACATACAGTTTCTCCCTTCTCATGAAGTAAAATAATCTTACCCCCACATTCTGGGCATAAATTTGAAAAATTACTTAAATCTGATTCAACTTCCATAATACCTACCCTATATAATTTTTAAAACTATTAATATACCAATTATATTACAAACGAATTTATCCAAGTAACAATTAACCCGTGTAGCGAATAAAATGTTGTTTTGGAACTAAATGTGACTGAATCTAATATATTCTAGAAGCATAATTAATATTATATTATATTATATAAATGTTTCGCTCAAGACGTGATGTTATATAAATAAGAAAATTCATTTTTTATGAAATTTTGTTGTTAAAGAAAAAAAGGAAAACATGTGTTAAAGCCAAATAATATTCCTCCGGTAATGCCAGAAATTAAAAAACCTACAGTTCTCCTTGGATTATTAATTATGCGGTTGTTATTAATAAGATACCAGAGACTTAATAATATATCCAATATCGAAGTCAATGAAATACATGAAAAACAATAATATATCGTCTTTTCATGTGGAAATTGAGAAGCACTAATATCCATTATCCCATTCAGATAAAAAGGATCTATTCCACTAAATGTAATAAAATTATATATTAACCGATCAGGCAAAGGTTCTAATATAATCAGCAGAAAATAGGTGAGATAATCAAATAAAATTCCAAAACCTAAAACAACATAGCAACAACCTAAAATTAATCTTGGTCTCATTAGATAATCCTCTTTGTCTTCCGTGCTAGCTGATCTAGATTGGCTATAAACCCCTCTTAATTTTAATAACGTAAATATTCCAATAGTTAATATTATAAAAACAAAAATATATTTCAAATATCCACAAAAAATTAAGAAGAAATTGTTAAAAGCAATACACCAGTTTTCCAGACCTCCAATTATATCTTTGAACACATTCTCTGCTGACAGAAAAATCTTATTGATTTGTTCAAAAAGAACCATAACACAATATTATTCAATATTGCTTATTTAAAGTCTTCAAAATCTTTGAAGCTTGTTTAAGAAATTTTTTCACACTCTTGATTTATAACTTTCATTGTGGCATTAAAATCTGCCCACCAATCTTGACCCTGTTGACTGACCAAAATTGGATCTAGTTTGCGAGTGTCTAAACATCTAATTTCTTCTTTATGGGCTTTTATTTTACCTTTCCATATTTGTGAAATAATATTTGTTAAATTTATTTTCACTTTTTTTATTAATTCTTCATACGGAACTGAAACATCTTCCGTCTTTTGTAGTTTTTGAAGCTGGTCAAATTTTACCTTTTCCTTAGCCCTATTTAAATCACCACAACTTATCTTAATCGAAAAAGGCTCTTCTTTCCCGTATTTGCAGAACTGTTGAATATCACATAATGAGCAGTAACTCTCAAAACTAATTGTATAATCCTCAAGACCAACTATAGAATAATTTAATATTTTTGGCATTTTTCTTATTATATTAATTAATTATAAAATGCTCCTTTAAACTATTATATTTAAGGTCAAAAAATTTTTTAGTCATATATAATATAAATTATTCAAGCAAATTGTACTTTGATAGTAACTACTTTAGTTTTTATAGAATAAAGAATTATAGAATTTAGTACTAATCTTTGAATGGGAAAGCGGCTTGGGAGAGTGGATTCTTTTAATCGAAGCATCTCTTCAATGGCTTAGCCTGGTATAGCGCACGGCTGATAACCGTGAGGTCGGGGGTTCGAAGCCCCCCTTTCCCACTTATTGGATAGGCATTAATTCGATTATTTTTTTTCTTTTCACCCTCAAATAGGGTTAAAATTTTTATTTATTTGACGAAATGGTTGCTTTCTATTGCATCGATTTATTTTTTAATCATAAAATTACGGGACTCTTTCATTTAAATTAAAGCAAATCTTTATCCTATAATTAATTAGAGAATTTGAATGACCAAAAATTTCTTCCTTAACTCATATTAATCAATAATTAAGAAAAGCATTATCACTTAAGAGGAGATATATAATGTTGTATTTTATCCAAGCTAAAAGAACAAGATTGATAAAAATTGGTTTTTCTACTAATCCAAAAGATAGATGTAGTATTTTAAAGAAATTCAATGCCGATAATTTGAGAATATTAAAGATTATTGAAGGTAATAGAACAGGAGAATATGATTTACATAAAAGATTTAAAAAACACAGACATCATAATGAATGGTATTATCCGAACCAAGAAATATTAGATTTTATAGCAGAAACAGATTCATATATATTAAAAGAAGATCTTGAATGTGATCTAAAAGAGGATTATAAAAAACATATAATAAATCATAAAGAACAACCTATAAAATGTCCATCTTGTCAAATCCCATTACAATTAATATCAAATGAGAGATATAAAGATTGGTACGAATGCCCCAAATGTGAATATATTGTCTGTGTATATCATAGTTTTAGAGATTTCGTTGATCATTAGTATATAGTAAAAAAAGTTAAGTTAGAATTTCAAATTCAAAATCGCTATTTTTATCCATTTCGCGCTTACTTAACTGTAGTTGCATTCGATTCATCAAATAATACTTTCTCCTCATGAGTAATAATATTCTTTAATTAGAAACCATGTTTGTATTGTAATAATGAAATTAAGCACCCAATAGATTGTATTGAATGATACTATCATCGTTATTTAAATCTCTCTTTCATTATTAAGCATTTATTACATCTTAGAGTATTCTTTGATATTATTAAGAAAAGTTTATGAAAACTATTACTATGAATTAACTTCAATTATGTTCATTCACTTTTTTAATTATCATTATCTATTATTTATTTAGAAATGAAAAATATCATAATCTCCGGAACACCTGGTTGTGGAAAAACATCAGTAGCAAAAGAAATCTCTAATTTAATTGATGCTAAAATAATTTCTTTAAATGAACTAGCAATTTCAGACAAATTTTCATTTGAATATGATAAAGAACGAAAAACATATATCGTAGATTTTGAAATATTTCTACCTTATGTCTTAAACAGAATTGAAGAGATTAAACAAGAAAGTCCACCTTACCTGATAATAGAAAGTCATTTCTCAGACATAATTCCAGAAAAATTTATTGATTATGTATTTATTTTAAGATGTGATCCGGATGAATTATTTAAAAGATTAGAAAAAAAAGATTATAATATAAAGAAAATTACTGAAAACATTCAAGCAGAAATTTTGGGTAATTCTGTCAATTACTTTATTCAAAATCAAATAAAAGCACCGATTTTTGAAATCGATACTACAAATATTAATATTAAAACTGTAGCAAAAACTATCATTGAAATCGTAGTTGAAAAAAGAGACGGAAAAAATTATAAGATTGGAAAAGTAGATTGGCTTGAAAAATTATTTGAAGAGAATCGTTTAAAAGAATTTTTTAATTAATAAAGACAAATTTCTAAAGGAACCCATATGAAGTATGAAATTCTAGATGTAGATGCTCTGGGAAGAATAGGAAAATTAGAAGTTAATAATAAACAAATGATTACCCCTAATCTTTTTCCTGTTGTACACCCTTTTAAAAATGTAATTCCACCTTCAGATTTAAAAAAATTTGGTGCTCAATCTATTTTTACTAATGCTTATATCCTTTTTAAAAATGAAGCTGCAAAAGAAAATGTCTTAAAGAAAAAAATTCACCAATATCTTGATTTTGATGGACTTATAGCCACTGATAGTGGAGCTTTTCAGCAATACATGTATAATGATAAAAAAATGGAGATAAATCCTTCTGATATTGAAGGGTTTCAAGAAGAAATTTGCTCAGATTTCCCAGTTATTTTAGATATACCTGTTCAACTTGATGATACTTATGAAACAGCAGAATTTAAAGTAAATGAAACGATTAAAAGAGCTAAAGAAAATATAATAAGACGTAGAAATGCAAATTGTAACTGGTTTGGTCCAATCCATGGAGGAAGGCATAAAGATTTATTAAAAAGAAGCTCACTTGAAATGAATAATTTAGATTTTGCCATATACGCTATAGGAGGACTTGTTAAAGCATTTTTAGATTATAGATTTGAATTAACTCTTGATGTACTATTAACCGTAAAAAAGAATGTTATCCCTAATAAGCCTATTCATATGTTTGGCTTAGGTTTACCTCAATTTTTCTCTTTAGCTGTTGTTTGTGGATGTGATTTAATGGATTCAGCAGCTTATATTCTCTATGCTAAAGAAAACCGTTATTTCACGCTTTCTACAGGAACTAAAAATATTGAAAAGTTAACTGAATTTCCATGTCATTGTCCTATTTGTGTTAAATATAAACCAAATGAGGTTATGGGATTTGAAGATAATTTAAAAACCCAATTATTAGCTAAACATAATTTATATCTTTCTTTCTCAGAATTAAAAACTATTAGACAGGCTATCAGAGAAGGAAACCTCTGGGAACTCGTAGAACAAAGGATTAGAAATCATCCGAATTTAGTTAAGGCATTTAATATTGTGAAAAAAAACCTTGATATTTTTGAATCTCATGAGAAGTTATACAAAATCAGTGGTCGGCTTTTTGCTTCCTCCGAAAGTATCCACAGACCATTAATTCACCGTTATATTAAAAGATTAGCTACAAATTACCGACCTCCAAAAGATTCTCGATATTTGATTATTTTACCTCAATTAGATGTTAAAGGTCCTTCTTCCCCCACAATTAATAGTTGGCTTGATGAGATAGATAGAAATAAAATAATCCCCCGTAGTGCGATACATGTTGTTTTTCTTTCCAATTTTCTCGGAATTATTCCACTCGATCTAATAGATACATATCCTATGGGTCAATATGAGGCAATAGGGATTGCTGAAATTAAAGATAGTATATATGAAAATTGTTTACTAAAAGCTGAGGTATACTTCAGATCTTTAGCTAAATCATATAAGAAGTTTGGAATTTTAATTCCGGAAATCTTTATAAATCAATATCAAGAAAATATTAAATTTTATGAAGATCATCCAATATGTGGTTTAGAAGATTTGTTCAAAAGAAAGTATAACCTTAATTTCTCAATTTCTAGCAATATTGAAGATATTTTATTATTTTTTAAAGCTGATTAGTAATATGGAGATACGTGAAGAAATAACTGCTTATGGACATGAAAATATACAATGTTCTCATAAATCCACAATTGAATTAACTAAAGAGGATCATTTAACAAAAAAAGGGAATTGTATCTTAGGAATTAACTGCTCTAAAGCATGTGTAGATCTTAATTCAGAATTCAAAGATATAATTCGAAAAGGAAAAAAAATTAATGTTATGATTAAGGTTGATGATTTAAAAGATCAATTCTATGGCTATGGTGATCCGAATATGACTCTTCTAGATGAAAAAGATATAGTTTTCAGGAAAAGTAATTTTATTTGTAATAGAACTATATTAATTAAATGTAATAAAGCCTCCTGTGAATTAGATAAAAAATTAATAGAAAAGTTGAGAATACCAGGAAAAAAAATAAAGATACTATTTAGAGATTAAGATAAAAAATGCAAAAAGAACTTGATAAAGACACTAAATACATTAAAATTAATAAGACTGATGGTCAAAATTTTATCAAACAAATTAAAAAAGATATAGAAGTTATCGATAAGAATAAGAAAGTTCTCCATGAAGATGATTTCATTTTATTTCCTATTCTGAATGAAAAATATATTATTACCACTTTAAAAAATCAAAATCTGAATTTTGAAATTATTGAGGGTAAAGGAATATTAAGAGATAAAAATAAATTTAAAACTCTTAAAGAAGCTTTAAAAAACAATCTTCCTCAGAATCTCTTTCAGTATATACCTAATTCTTATGATATAATTGGCGAAATTGTTATTCTAGAATTTGATAAATTTAACGACTTAGATTCAAAAATTGGTGATTCATTTAAACTTAAAATTGCTGATGCTCTAATCTCAGTCAATAAAAAAGTAAAAACCGTATATGAAAAAGCTAGTGAAATCAAAGGAGAACATCGTGTTAGGGATCTAAAACTTCTAAAAGGTAAAGACAAATCAGAGACATTATATAAAGAAAATGGCTGTACTTTTAAATTAGATATAAAAAAAACATTCTTCACGCCAAGATTAGTTTTTGAAAGAAAACGCCTTGCTTCTAGTCCAATAAGTGAAGGAGAGGTGATCTTCGATTTATTTAGTGGAGTGGGGCCTATTGCTATTCAAATTGCTAAGAAATACAAAGTAATTATTCATGCTTTTGACATAAATCCCATTGCTTTTCATTACCTAAAAGAAAATGTCAATCTAAACAAACTCTTAGGTAATGTAATTCCTTATAATATGGATATTAATTTTCTAATTCATCCTACAAGTGAAATTGGTAAAATATTTCAAAATACTGCTGATAGGATTATAATGAATTTACCCGAAAAGGCAATCAATTATATAAATGTTGGATGTCATTTAATGAAAAAAACCGGGGGGATTTTACATTATTATCAATTCAGTGAAAAACCAGATGTTATTGAAAAAACTATTGAAAACGTTAAAACAACTTTAAGTAAATTTAATTACTCTATTGATAAAATCCTTAACTCTAAAATTGTTAAACATTATTCACCGAAATATGAATTAGTTGTTATAGATTTAAAATTAAAACCAAGAACTTGAGTTTAGGAATAATAACAAGCGGGCCTAGCAGGATTCGAACCTGCGACTTTCGGATTAGAAGTCCGACGCCCAATCCAGGCTAGGCTATAGGCCCTCTTTTTACCTGTTTAATGTCTTATACTTAATAAAATATCTTATATGATGTTTAAACTTTATTATAACGCAAAAATAATCTAGTTTACATACTAGAAAATGGTAAAATTAATTAATTTCTGTGAATTTTAAATATTATAACATTTTAAGAGTGCTGTGAAAAAGTGAAGTCTGGCTATAAATACGTCAAAGAAACCTTCGAGAAACATGAAACAGGTTATCAAACACCACATTGGTATCGAGGAATTGAATACCGAAAAGGTAGATCGATTCAGAGGGTTGAGAAACCGACCAAGATTCATCGAGCAAGATCATTAGGTTATAAAGCAAAACAAGGATATGTAGTTGTGAGAGCAAGGATAAGGAAAGGAGGAATGCATAAAGTCCGTCCAAAACGCGGGAGAAAACCGAGAGCGATGGGGGTTAATAAGTATACTACAGGAAAAAATCTTCAATGGATTGCAGAAGAACGAGTTCAAAGAAAATATCCAAATATGCAAGTCTTAAACAGCTATAATGTATATGCTGATGGCCGGAACCACTATTACGAAGTATTACTTGTAGATCCAAACCACCCGGTAATAAAATCTGACCCTAAAATAAATTGGATCACTGAACCTCAACATACAAAAAGAGTAACTCGTGGTTTAACCTCTGCTGGGAAAAGAGCTAGAGGGCTTCATAAAAAAGGATGGGGTTCGGAAAAAACACGTCCAAGTATCAGAGCAAATAAAGGGCGTGGCAAATAAAGTCATTTACTCACTTAAACACTTATCATTAAATTCTTATATTTAGGTTATTTCTAATTTTTGAAATTTATTTAGAGAATTTATGTTGTAATTTAAATAAAGAAATCTAGACAATACGCTATGTATTTTCATAATATTATTTATATTCAATGCCCATATTGTAGATTTTCTATTGAAGTTGATTCAAAATGTACTTCTTGTTATATTTGTGGTGGACCTATTAGCTCTCTCGAAACTAAGGATTAATAATGTAAAAAACCTAACAATAGGCATACATTAGTTTTAATATAAGAGAAATAATATAAGAGATTAATAAATGAAACGTTTAAGATACAAAACTGAATTAGAAGAAGATTTAGGAAAATCTTCAGGTATTAAGCTTGAAAATGATTTTTTGATTATACAAACTCCAAAAAAATTAAAATCCAATTATATTGGGTTCTTTTTTGTTTATTTTACTTTAAGCTCTATAACAGCTTATCTCACAGTCTATTTACCGGTCTATTTATTAAGTATTTTAAATGTTAACAGGAGTGAACTTGCATTTATACAAATTTATTCATATTCTGTGTTATTTTTAGCACCATTTTTGGGGTTCTTCTTTGATAAATATACATACCGTAAAAATTTGATAATAGTTTTGTCAATAATTTTATTTTTATTCAGTTCCTTAACAATATTACTCTCAGGTATGATTATACACATTTTTGGGATTTTCTTAGCACTAAATTTACTCAGTCACGAGACTATTAAAGTAGGAATGGGTAGAATTCTTATAGAATCATCTCTAAATGAGGTAACTAAAGATAAGAGTTTGATTATAATTAATATTTCCTCTAATATAGGAGGATTCATACCTTCTCTAATTTTTTTATTTGTGGTTACTGATGTTTTCGATTTAAATTTGTGGACAAATTTCCTATTCTTCGGAGGAATTTCATTAATCCCTATATTATTTGCTATATTTTGCTTCGATTACAAACAAACTGCTCATAGAGAAATTGAAAACCTAAATGTTAAGGAGAATGATAAAAGATCCTATCCTTATCAAATTCTTTTTTTAACACTCTCATTTATAATGATTTGGAGTGATAGACTTTACTTGTATCCATTCTCCTCTTGGATTCTTTCTAAATTTGGAGAAATTGGGCTAAGGATACTTTCTTCAAGTTATATTATTTTCCTAATCTTGAATACTTTTGGATATGTAATTGGACGACAAATTTCAAAGAAACTTAGAAGAAAAAATATTATTCTCATAACAAACTGTGTATATATTTGTTTAATTTTGCTTATGGCATATTCAAATTTGTTCTATTTATTAATTATATACGCATTAATCTGGTTTGTGTCAGGAATTATGTTATTAAATTATACATCCTTAATAATTTCATTTTCTAAACGTGTTAAATATCAAAATTTTTCATATCAAATGCTTAGGTTTGCTGTAGCAATAGCTAGTGTCATTTTTATTCCTATTGGAACTTTTTTATCTTCATTTATCTCAACAGAATTTCTCATTTTAATGGCTGGTTTTTTATCGTTCTTCTCTTTGGTTCCTTTGTTTTTTATAAAATCAACGTAAAAGAACAAAAACTTTTTTATTTTACCTATCAAGTCCAAAGGATTGCTGCTAATATTAATTGTTTGAGTTTATATAAAAAAAAATAGAGAAAATAGATTCCGCATAGCGGAATTATTTTGCTGGGGGATCGGTATATCCTGCTGGCATCTTTAAGGCCTCCAAAAATGGTGTGGTTAATACTATAAATGTAATAAGATTCTATCTTTTCGGAACGTGTCAAGCTATCAATAATAATTAGT
>JABXKB010000305.1 GCA_013375485.1 Promethearchaeota archaeon
AATCTCAGGGCTAGGGGCTATATATATAATAATTGGTTTGTCTCATCGGGATAAATGGAAGAAGACATAAGTCATTATCTAATCATAAATAATGATTATTATTAGATTTTCTCATAGGAAACTCTAATCAATTTACAGTGATTAGAGATTAAGAGTTGTACCACCTTTTAGGATTAGAGTTTTAAATCTTTTAATTGATAAATCCTAATTATTATAAAAATGGATATTTCTTTTTTAGTTCACTTTCAATTTGCTTTCTCATGTTGAGATTGATATATACTGCTTGACCATGTTTTGAGGATTTTCGCACCAAAAAGCCTTTTCTCATTAATTCTTTAGCAGATTCTGCTATTTTATCTTGAATACCTGTAGGAAAACCATCAATGAGATTATCAATTAACATATGTCCTTTTCCGAAACATCTGTTTCTCCAAAGTTTGTAAAGTATTCCAAGTTCATCATTTGTAAACTTTGCCATTTTTTCTCCTGTTTATCTGATAGTGTAAAGGGTTAAATATGATATATGTGTTATGTAAAAAAAATTTACATACTTGTCAAAAAAGTTTATATACTTTAGATGACATATATTATTATAGTGAAGTGAATGTTTAAAGACATCTTTGGGGATAGTCCACAAACAAAAATATTAGACTTTCTGGCGGATCATCCAGATTATGATTATTCGATATCAGAAATAGCGAAACAGGCACAAGTTAGCAGACCAACAGTCTACAAAGTAAAAGATATCCTTCTCAAAAAAAAATTAATTATTCAGACAAGAGAGCAAGGTAACTCTCCGTTATACAAACTAAATTTAGATAATAAACTTGTTCAAGTAATTTTAAAATTTGATTTTGAAATAGCAAAGAGAATAGCTGACGTTGAATCACAAGAATCCGTAAAAAAATATACTCACACACTTGAAAAAACAACATACAAAACAAGAAACAAAAATGTTGTTATCACTAATTAATGTACATAATGTACAGTGATTAGAAGCTTAGATTCTCGTCATCTATTTATGATTAGAGACTCTACTCCTTATAAGCCAAATTTATGATTAGAGTTTGTCGGATATTAATTTTATATCTAGCAGGTTTTTAAGAAAATGCATCTAATTATTTAAAAATCAAAACATTTTTTAATTTGTTTATTATCTTTACTATAGATTTATCCTTAGGTTTCGACTTAAATGTCGGAGTGTGACGTTACGTCATGCATAAAAAAGGTTTCCGTTCAGCGACGTTGGATTGTCGCGGACATCACAACGCGCAGATATCTAAATCTTAAATAATTTAGATATCAACCGGCACTGTCGCGCTTAGGCGCTCGGGGCCGGTCACAAATACTAAATTAATCATTTAGTATTCTCGCGATGTTGAATCGCTCTCGGTAAGGATAAATCTTATTTACTTAACGGTTACTATGGATTTGGAGAGGCAAAAAATTAACTTTGATATTCCTTATCAAAGTTTTAATCAATATAGAAGGGATTTTAGATTTGCGAATAAACACCTAGGTACACAATGTATAAAATTTTGTATTAATTATGCTAAAGCCTTAAAAAAAAAGAATTTACCAATTATTTATAATTTGGAACATTTATCACATCACGTTAAGTTGTCTAAAAAATCTCTATATTTCATAATCAAACAAAAAGAAAAATTTTATCAATTATTTGAAATTCCAAAAAAAAAGGAAGGTGTTCGTAATATTACTGCGCCTTCTAAAATATTAAAAAATGTTCAGAGGTGGATATTAGATTGCATTTTATATAACATAGATATCCATAAAAATGCAACAGGATTTTACCTTGATAAATCAATAATAAAAAACGCAAATTTCCATTTAAACCAAAAAATGGTTTTAAATATTGATTTAAAAGACTTTTTTCCATCAATAAAAAATAAAAGGACATATCATATCTTTTCATCATGTGGATACAACCATTCAGTTTGTAAAATTTTAAGCGAACTTTGTACATTTAATAATGAACTCCCACAGGGTTCACCTGCAAGTCCTATGATATCCAATATAGTATGTAAATCGTTAGATTCTAGATTATTTGGATTTTGTAAAAAAAATAACCTAAACTATTCTCGCTATGCCGATGATATAACGATTTCTGGCGAACGAAATTTAACTAAATATATACTATTCATCTTTAAAATCATTGAAAACGAAGGCTTTAAAATTTCAACTAAAAAAATTAGATTAACAGGTAGGGGTAATGCACAAATTGTTACAGGTATAACTGTAAATGATAAGATAAGCTTTGATAGAAAAAAACTTAGAAAAATTAGAGCTATTATTCATAACTGTAAAAAAATTGGACCTGAAAAAGCTAATAAAAATAAACATCCATTTTTCAGAGAATACTTATATGGATATGTTGCTTTTTTAAAACCAATAAAACCTGAATTATCAAAAAAATGGAAAAAGGAATTAGATTCAATTGATTGGGGAGCCTATAAAAAGAAATATGATGTAGATATAATTATTAATGATTCTGAAAAAGAATTATCCAATCCAACCGCGTTTATTTCATATTCTTGGGACTCAAAAAAGCATCGTGAGTGGGTTATTAGATTTGCAGCAAATTTAATTAAAAATGGGATAAATGTATTGATTGATGAGTGGGATTTAAAAGATTACAATGATGATCTAAATTATTTTATAGAATGTGGTATTAGAGATTCAAATCACGTGATAATAATTTGTACACCAAAATATGCAAAAAAGGCAAACAAAAGGTTGGGAGGAGCTGGAATTGAGACTGCAATAATAACTGGTGAAATATACGAAAAAACAAATGCAGGTAAGTTTATACCTATTGCATTAAATTATCAAAAAAGTATGAAGGAATGTCTGCCAACATATTTAAAAAATAAATTTACTTTTGATTTTAATGAAGAAGAAAGATATGAAGAAAAAATTGAATTGCTTTTAAGAAAAATATATAAAAAACCAAAATATAAAAAACCAAAATTAGGAACTATTCCAGATTTCAAATCAAAAGATATTTAATTAGCATAGATAACTTTTTGAATCATAATCATCAGACTGTATCCAATTTATTGCATCAAAGATGATTTTGTAGATATTATTAACAAGAAATGAATATTAAAAATATCCAACTTCTTGATTATGTTCCATCTTATCTACGGCATATTTAGTTGGTAAATTCATTTTTTCAAAATATTCTCTCACCATATCATCACTTACATGATCATATCTTAGTGTTGTCTCTATTTTCCTATGCCGCGCTTTTCTTTGTATTATTTTTGGATTAACCTGCTTATTAAAATCTAAAGTAATTGATGATGGTTTAATGATGTATGGTGCTATATATTTTGTAATTCCTGCTTTTTTAGCGATTTCCTTTGTTGTTTTGTTGATGAATCCTCCAAATGGTTTTGGCACTTTGCCTTTGTATGTTCCATTTGGAATGATGATAAGATATTCTTCATATTCTGGTTTAGGTTCTCGATGCGGAAGATATTCTTTTATCGCTTGAGTTAGTCTTGGACTGAGAATAATGTAGTTATTTCCTGTTTTTGTATTATCAAGATAGAATATCTGGTTATCAAGGTCCATATTACTAATTTTAAGGATGCTGAACTCACTAGGTCGCAGTAATCCATCAATCTGAAAAAGAGCTATGACATGCCAGAATGGGTCTTCTTTACTTGTTTCTAGATAATTATTGAGTTCTTGTTCACTCAGCACAATTTTATTGCTGTGTTCTTGAGCAGGTACCGGTATTTTAAGATCTTCTCTTTCCAACCATTTTGTAAAATGATTAGCAGATACAACTCGTCGTGCATTCCCGTTTTTCATGTATGTGTGAAGTAAGTATCCTCTCCATTTGAGCATGTCTTCTTTTGTTACTTCATCAATTGGTTTGTTCATCCATTGTAAGAATTTTCTGACATGATAGTAGTAGTTTTGTATCGTTGTTTTCTTCCGGTAATTTAGGTTAAGATATTGATGATATTTTTCTAAAGAATCTCTATTTTGTTCACACAAATTTAGTAATTTACGCTCTTTTTTTAATGGTTGTTTGATAGGTTTTTCAAAAACAGGTTCTTTTTGTTCTTCAAGTTCCCCCAGCCTTATTTGTACAAAATTATTTCTATTGTTTTCTACATTCGTCTCACTTGGGATCATAATATCACCATATTATGGTCTCAGATTGCCAGGTGTTCGCGCACCTGGTAATCAATACCATTTTCTCCGAGAAAACATTAAGAGTTCTCTCCTTATATACTCCTGTAGGGGGTCATTGAAACTACTCCTGTTGGACAGGAGAAAAATTAGTTTTTATCATTAAATATTATCTCAATAATAGTTTCAATAAGGTATTCATCAATTTTAAAAAGGTTGATGTATTATAAAGTTTGAACTTTATGGAACAAATTACATTTCAAAATAGTTTTAAAACGGAGATTTTATCAACTGGCACAAGGATATTGAGACCAAGAGAATTTAAGCAATTATTAGAAGGCTGTCCGAAAATTGAAATGAAAAATCTCTTACATACTTTGTTATTTACAGGTATGAAGTATACAGAATTATTGAAATTACATAAAAATCCAGAATGGTTTAACAGAGAATTCATTCATATACCAAATATTCCATCAGAAAATAGAAAGTCGCAAGTCGAAAGGTGGGTAAACTTAACACCTGCGGGAAAGATAGTTGTTGAATATTTTTTACATTATAATAAAAAGACTTTACCAAGTTATCAATCATGGGTTGAAAATTTAAAATGTTGGGCAAGGAGAGCAAACATAAGTAATGTTGGATTAAACACCAAGACTACAAGAAAAACATGGGAATCATGGTTAATGTTTTATTATCCTCACCTCATGTTACCTATCATTAAAAGTCAAGGACATAATGTATTATCTGCTATTCGATATAGTTTAAATCTTCCTTTTACTGAAAAAGATCGATTTGAAATGAGAGAATTTGTTGAAGGATGGTATCCACAAGGTGAACAATTAGATTTATTGAGGTAGTAATATGAATGAGAATTTGGATTTGAAGTTGATAAATACATTAATTAATAATGTGCCTTTTTATGAGAAAGGAAAGAAAAAACAAGAATTCTCTACTGATTTAAAGGAAGAAATATTAAATTGTTATAAACACCAATGTGCTTTGTGTAAAAGAGTCAGAGATGAGAATGTTAATCTTGAGACACATCATATTCACCCTCAAGGAGAGCCAATATTAGATAATGGTACTGCTCTTTGTGAAAAATGTCATTATATTGTTCATTTTTTTCTTCATACATTAAGAGGTTATCAGAAAATACCTCAAGATTGGGAAAAAAGACAAATTGAGTATGACCAAGATTTATCATTGTTTACACAAACTTTTAGTTTAGAATTAAGAAAAATACGTTTTCAAATTGATAAATTAAAGGAGGGTAAACAGCCAAGAGATTGGAGAGAATTTGATTATATGGATATGTATAAAGATATTGAAAAAGAAGAATAATTATTTCTCTCTCTTAAAACCTGCTAGGTATTGCTCCAACATCTAATCATAAATAGTGATTATAGACAGTTTTTCTCCTTACAAACTCTAATCATAGCCTCATTAAAAATATATCAAACTCTAATCAAAACCTTGATTAGACTTTGCCCGCACTCCTGTAAAATTTACAATGAGACTCTAATCATTAGCCTCTGATGCTATTTTAACAGATTAAAGATAAATAACCTGTTAATAATACAGATATATTTGATATACCTCAGAGAAATAATATGAAATCAAAATATATTCGTTTGATAAGACCTGTTGCTTGGACTGTTTTTCTTTTACCCTTTGCAG
>JABXKB010000306.1 GCA_013375485.1 Promethearchaeota archaeon
TTTTTATTATAAGTGAGAATTAACAATATCAATATCAAGAAAAAGGATTAGGAATGATGAAACCTCTCGTATTTTTAGTTGAAGATGATGAAGTTTTTATAAAAAATTTTAAAATTTTCTTTGAAATGAATGATTATGATTTAGTAACTGCTTTGAATGGAAGACAAGGATTAGAAGTTCTTTCAAATCTTGAATATCCGCCAGATATTATAATTTCAGATATCATAATGGATTTAATGGATGGATATGAATTTTATATGAAGGTTTCAGAATACACTGAATGGTCAAGAATTCCTTTTTTCTTTCTATCTGGTAAAACAGAACCTGATGATGTAAGGTTTGGTAAAATGCTTGGAGCAGATGATTACATTACAAAACCATTCAGTCCAAAAGATCTATTAGAAAAAATTAAATTAAAAATTAAAGAAAGTAGAGAAATTAGAAAAAATTCTAAAATATTTGAGGAAAAGATTAAAAACATATTAAAATTCGAAGAACCAACCCTCGAAACGTTTAATACAGCCGATTTTTACTATATATTTCAAATGAGTTGGGATAACAATAAAGGACCTTTAATATTAGATTACTTTCCAAAAAATCTAATTTCTTCCCTCAATCTTAAAGACCTTAAAATTCAACTGTATTCTACTCTGATAAAAATATATGAATTTGAGCAAGTTCTATAGAAAAACCAATTTATTATGAGGATTGTAAAAGATCTAATAGACGCATATGCATTGATAGATAAAATGGAAGATAGCTCAGTAATAGCTCCTAAAAGTGGAAATGGAACATTTATGTTATGTGCAATAACTCCCAATTTTCACTATCTAAATTCTAAAAGAATTAGAGGAATCCTGACAAAAATAGCTTTTAATATAAAAGCAAAAAAAGAATGGAATATAAAAGAATATTGGGAAGAATTATCCCAAATTGTATGAAATTCTCTTTTTCATTTAATTAATTCTTTCTAGGAAAGTGATAAGAATTTAAAGTACAGTATTGACTTTCTGAATAGTTATTGTTTTATTGGATTAAAAATTACTTTATTTCATTGTTAAAATTTGTTTTAAATAAGTTACCTAGCATAGGAAAGGGAGTTTCTACATTATTGAATGAACAAGAATATAACGAAATGATAAAACGCTGTCTCCGCTGCTCAATATGCAAGTGGATTCCACAGTTACAAATTAAGAGTCAAAAATATGCCTCTATTTGTCCTTCAATAGACATGTTTAATTTTCATGCATATAGTGCGGGAGGGCGCATAATTATAGCTTTAGCGCTAGAAATGGGAAGACTGAAACCATCTAAAGAATTAATGGAGATTGTATACAAATGCACTGAATGTGGTGGTTGTGATGTCTCTTGTAAATTTTTAAATACATTAGAACCTCTTGAAATCATTGTTAAACTGAGAGAAAAATTAGTTTCTCTAGGATACGGACCAATGCCAAAACAACAAAAGTATATTAAATCAATTAAAAACAGTAATAATCCATATAATGAGCCTCATGAAAATAGATTGAATTGGTTATCTAATGATATTAAAATTGAACCCGACGCAAAAGTCCTCTATTTTGTTGGATGCACATCTTCTTACAGGAGGAAAGAAATAGCGAATGCCACCGCTCGTGTAATGAATGCTGCGAATTATCCATTTAAAATTCTTATTGAAAATGAATATTGTTGTGGAAGCCCTATCTTAAGAACTGGAGATAAAAAATCATTTATTAACCAAGTAAACAAAAATATTGATATTATTGAAAAAAAAGGAATAGAAACTGTTGTTTTTAGTTGTGCTGGATGTTACGACACCTTTAAAGTTGATTATCCCTTAGAAAGAGAATATAATTTCAAAATACTTCATACAACAGAATTATTTAATGATCTTATCGAGAAATCTAAATTAGAATTAAATAATCAAGTCCTTCATACAGTAACTTACCATGATCCTTGTCATTTAGGGCGTAATTCCGAACCATATGAAAAATGGGATGGTGAGTCATTACAAATGATGCCTCTTGTATCTATTAATATGCCTGAAAAACCTAAGAGATGTGGAGCAAATGGTATTTATAATTCTCCAAGAAACTTATTAAATAAGATACCTGGGCTTAAATTTATTGAAATGGAAAGAATAAAGGAATATTCCTATTGTTGTGGTGCTGGTGGAGGTGTAAAATCAGCATTCCCAGAGTTTGCTCTTAAAACTGCTAAAACGCGGATTGAAGAAGCTGAGGATACTGGAGCAGAAATAATCATATCCGCATGTCCCTTTTGTTCCACAAATTTAAAAGATGGAATTGTTGAAAAAGGTTCTAATTTAAGTTTTTATGATATAAGTGAGTTATTATTAATGGCAATAGATTCACCAACTAATTCTGTTAAAGAATCGTCAATGGAGGTCACATAAATGGTTCTTAAAAATTTTTTTTTTAAAGAATTTGAGGATATTGTTGGTGTGGGAAATATAGACGATGGTGATGTTGTTACTAACGTTTATGCTTATAATTGGTGTATGGAAATTATTAATTATATGGAAGGAGAGGAACCAATTCCTTTTTCCCCTATACCAAAAGCGGTTATTCTCCCTTCATCAACAGAAGAAGTACAAAAAATAGTAAAATTGTGTAATAAGTACAGAATACAGATAAAGGTCCAATCTACAGGATTAGGACCTTGGAATCAGCCATCTACTGATAAATGCATTATTTTTGACATGCGTAGGATGAATAAAATTATAAAAATTGATGAAAAAAATCTCTATGCTGTAATAGAACCATATGTAAGTGGTGCACAACTACAAGTTGAAATAATGAAATACGGGCTTAATTGTCACATGCCAGGGGCAGGTTCAATGGTCTCTCCATTAGCTAGTGCTACGAGCATGAATGGCCCGGGTTTTACATCTCCTTCTACAGGACATAGTGCTAGGAATGTATTGGCTGTAGAATGGGTATTACCAGATGGAGAGGTTATAAAACTAGGATCATATGGTCTAAAAAACAATCCTGATTGGTTCCATGGAGATGGACCTGGTCCATCATTAAGAGGTATTATGAGAGGCTGGGCGGGTACAAAATCAGGACTTGGTGTTTTTACTAAAGTAGCAGTAAAGTTATTTCCCTATCCATGTAATACAGATTTCAAAGTTAAAGGTAATTCTCCCAACTATGATTTTGATATCCCTGATTTTATGAAATTATATGTTATGGATTGTGGAAATTTCAAGAGACTAGAAAAAGTTATGTTGAGGGTAGAAGAGGAAGAAATATCATTTATGTGCAGTTATTTATCTGGTTTTGCGGTGATGGCAATTTTTTCTAATTCAGTTGAAAGTTTAATGGATAAAATACCAATAGGACAAATGAAAGCTCCATTAGTTGTAATAATAGCAGCCCGGACAAAGCGAGAATTTACATATAAACAAAAGGTAATAGATTTCTTATTCAATAAATTAAAATTAAAGAATATTATCGGAAAAATATATACACCTAATCCGATTTTTTATGCTGAAGCACTCCGTTCGAATTTAGGATTGCATGGCTTTATAGCTACTGGAGGATTTCAGTCATCTAAAGGAGTTGCCGATACAGCAAATGTATGTCTTCGAAGTACTAAATTGAATATATCTTTAAAGAAGAAATTTATTAAGCAAGAAGTAATTGTTAACGATTTTGGAGAAGGTACATGGATGACCTCTTACGAATCTGGTCATTATTTTCATATGGAATCCCCAACAATGTTTGATCAAACAAAAGAACACAGTGTAAATGGAATGGCAGAGTACATGGAAAAAAGTAATCAATTAGATTTATTAAAACATCTTGGTGCTCCATTCTTCGTAGAAGGTACACGTATGCATGAGCTATTTGGTCCTCATATGTCCAATTATCATATATGGTTGAGGAAAATTAAAGAAACATTTGACCCAAATAATATATCTGATTCTGGATTTTACATTTCACCGCAAAATAAATAAAAAATTAAGTTCAGGAGAAATATCATGGCAGAATCAAATCAAGAAAATAAGAAGTTAAGAGGTTTTGCTGTTCTGATTAATAGCATACTCACACCTCTAAATGAAAACAAGAAGTTTCAAGAAAAATTTAGAAAAGTTGATACTAGAATTCTCTTAAATGCTTCAAACTTAAATTATGCCGCTCTAATTATGATTGATCATGGATTTATAAGAGTTGAGAGTATACCAAATAAACCAAAAGCAAACTTGAAAAAACGAGAGATAGGATGGAAAGCTTTTTTAGAAATGGACACACAGACTTTCCTTGCTATTGCTATGAATCGACTCTCACTAATTGGTGTTGCGAAAAAGTGGTTAACCCATAAAGTAAAAATGCGGGGAATTAGGAAATTATTAATTTTATTAAAAGTATTTCGGTTTTTAACGAGTTATAACGATTAGATTTTATTTATAAAGAATAGGATAGAAGAGAAAGATGTATTATGAGTACAAAAATTAAAGAAGCCTGGTTAGGACCAGGCCGAAAAGATGGAGAAATAAGGCCAATCCAACCTCAAGATGATGGATTACATATCGATATGAAAAA
Source organism: Promethearchaeota archaeon (assembly GCA_013375485.1). Taxonomy (GTDB): domain Archaea; phylum Asgardarchaeota; class Lokiarchaeia; order Sigyniarchaeales; family SOKP01; genus Loki-b32. The sequence goes on from JABXKB010000306.1 coordinate 4,572, forward strand.
GAAAGGTACCAGAGAGTGGTGGTATTTTGATGCACGGCTTGAAAATGGATATACTGTTGTAGGATTTTTTCGAGCAAAACACGAACGAACTGGTAAAACTGGTGTAGAGATCATGATTTATAAACCCAATGGAGAAAAAATTCAGAAAGTTATCGACCATAATCCTTCTAATTTTAACGCTTCTCAAGATACACCAGATGTATTAATTGGTCAAAATTATATAAGGGTTGATTATTCTAATAAAGAATTACCCACTTATGAAATATACTTAGATGAGGGTGAGTACGGGCTTCATTTAAAATATAAAGCGTTAGTTCATGGTTGGAAGCCTGGAAATGGGTATATTGAGTTTGGTAAGGCAAATCAATTTGGATGGGTTATAGCTCTACCTCGAGCTGAAGTTGAGGGAACTATTAAAGTCGATAATGAAACTATTCAAGTAAGAGGAATTGGATATCACGATCATAACTGGTTAAATTTTAATTTTGCGATGATAATAGATTATTGGTATTGGGGTAGGATATACTCTGATAATTTTACCGTTATTTTTGCTTATATTAAATGCAATAAAAGAATAGATAATTACCCAATCCAAGTTTTTATGCTTGCTAAAAACGAAAATGTAATCCTTAGTACAGGAGAATATGAATTGATTCAGGAGAATTTTGAATATAATGATAAAGCTGGAAATAGATATCCAAAAGTTTTAAAGTTCAAAGTTAGTGATCATCATGAAATTACTCTTAATGTTCAAAAAATTATTGATGCTGATAATTTACTGTACGAGTTAGGATCAATTACGCGTTTTTTTGCTAAAAATTTCTTAAAATTAAAACCAGGCTATTTTCGATTAAAATCTAACTTCATTCTTAATATAAAAGATGAAGGAAAATCAAATATAGAAAAAGGACGTACACTTCATGAAATGGTCATCACTAAATAAGAAAAAATATACTTATTGAATAAAAAAATTCAAAATCAGTTTTACTTTATTTTTCTTCTAAAGCTTTTTTTGGAAATAATCGCTTTATTAATTTTACTGTATTAGTGTCCATATCATATTCTACTAAACCAACTTTTGCTAATTCTTGAACTGAATGCAGTACAAAAGCACCCCCGATTCCAGTAGTGTTTTTTATTTGATCTCTTGTCATTTCCTCCTTTTCTCCGTGTAAAGTCATTAATATTCGATAATGAGGTTGACCTTGCCAAATCTCTGAAACTAAAACACTATATATTGAAAGTAAAGCACGAACT
>JABXKB010000307.1 GCA_013375485.1 Promethearchaeota archaeon
GTAATGATCTGAATTTCCTGATAGATTAAAGATGCAATTTCTAAGTGGTGTTCTAGTGCGAGAAAAATATAGATCCTTTGAAACTCGATTTACTGATGCTCGAGCAGCTAAGTAAGGAAATACAAATTCATCTCCTCCGTGTGTTAATATAATGTCAGGATCCAATCGCTCAATCACCTTACTAATAGTCTTGATGGTTTCAGCTTCATCAGCTTTATCGATTAGAATCTTTCTTTTTCTCTGTCCATCTGCTCTTGGGATGTTGGCTTTTTCATCTTTTTCAACAATACTAACTTCTGCATATACTAGAGGGTCGTTGTAATATGATCTCATTCCGCGCTGCTGTATTTTAATATCCAGCCATATAGCTTTTAAAGGAGGTAAGTCATAAAACAATTCTTCGTTGTCATCTTTTAATTCTAATGATAATAAACGCATTGAGCATTTGTTATTTATTTTCTTCTCTTCAAGCTTGACCTTGAAACCACACAAAGCCATTGGAAATAGATCATTTACATAGAAATACATCTGAGAGATTGGAAGATCTGTATTATATAATGTAAAAAGACCAATTTCATCGATTTCTTTAATTGTCTTTTTAAACACCGAAGGTTTTACTACAGAAACTCCAAATATTTTTGTTTTTTCATGATCCTCCAGCTTCACATACTTTTCATAGATTCTTACATCCTTCACATTATCATGTGATTTGAGAATCTGTTTTAATCTCTTCAAATCTTTGCCAACATGCCTTTTTGGTACTGCGAAAAACTCGGGGTGGAAGTCATGGAAAATTTTTACAACCTGTTGCTCTTTTGCTGTTTTCACCCAAAGAATTACTCCATTGCTATAGGTGGAGACGTCTAAAAGCCAGCCTACAAATTGATCTTGATAATCCAATCTCTAACCTTTTCCTTTTATCATTTCTTCTAATTTTTTTACCTTCTCTTCTAAAGCCTCGATTTTTTTTTCTTGTTCAACTGCAAAAGAGAAGAACAATATCTCTGACAACATTGGGCGTGCGCTCATACTGCCTGCATCTGCGTGTATTCGAGCAAAGTTCATCAATTTATCAAATATTTTCTGTTCTTCTGGACGCAACGCCCTTTTGAAGTCCTTCCAGCTTTCAATTTCATGTTCCAAAGCAGGTCTAAAAGAAGGTACAGTTCTACCCATTTTTTATTTCATCCGATTCTGTTAGAATCCCAGAGAATAAGTATTTCGGTAAATTAAAAGGAGAATACATTATAAATTTTCTAATTTCTAGGTGATCAATTTCATTTTGTTTTATTCATTCTAAATAAATACAATCCTTAATTACTAATTCTTACAAATTAGATTATTATTAATGAAGCACGATAAAAATGAGTTATAAAATCATTGATTCTCTATGTTATGTCCCTACTGAAGAAGTTTTCGTTGATCTTTTAGTGTCTTTACCTCCACAAATGGCAAGATATCTTAAAGATGTTTTTGGTCCAAGAGTAGCCCCCCTCTTAGGTATCACTCCGGATGAACTCTATAAAATGAAATCAACGCTAAGTATACCCGAACTTAAGGAAGCTATTAAACCATTTTTACCCAAAATAAGAAGGTTAACTATGTCTATTGAAGAATTTATCGAACAACTCAACAAAATGGGAGTAGAAAAAGCAGTGATCTTCAATTTAGATGAAGAGACGCCGAGTGGTATCGTTGGACTTCCAAATGATTATTATGCGGATATAGTAAGGCAATTTCCAGACAAATTCATAGGATTTGCTGGTATTGATCCCATGAAAAAAAAAAAGGCTGTTCAAGAGATTAAAAGATCATATGAACTAGGTCTTAGAGGGATCGCAATAAGACCTTTTATGTTTCAAATCCCTCCAACTGATAAAAAAATGTATCCAATATATTCTACATGCGTAGAACTTGATATTCCCATATGGTTTCATGTATCTATTAATTATTCAACTAATACAATGGAAGTGGAACGCCCAATCTATCTTGATATTGTTGCTCAGGATTTTCCTGAATTAAAAATGATCGCGGGACATGGAGGATGGCCTTGGGTAAATGAAATGGTTGCTGTTGCGTGGCGTAATCCAAATATTTATATTGATATTGCGTCTTACTTACCTAAATACATTGGTATGCAAGGAACAGGATGGGAATCTCTAATGCACTTTGGTAATTCAGTTTTACAAGATAAAATATTATTTGGCTCTACTTGGCTTTTTATGGGAATGTCAATAAAACAACTTGCAGATGAAGTCATGAAATTACCCTTAAAGGAAAAAGTTAAAGAAAAATGGCTCTATAGTAATGCCGCTCGACTTCTTGGTATAAAATAAACGTATTTTTTTTGAGTCAGGTCTCTTTATCATTACATTCTGGACATATTATTGCATCAAAATCTTCTAAATCACTTCTCCAAAAATAAATTGTGCCATTTCCTTCACATAATTTACATTTTTTCATATCTCCCTTTGGATATACAAAATAACTCACTTTTTGGTTCACCTTCAAAATAAAATCGATAAAAAATAATTATTCCTAATTCCAACAAGATATGGTTAATTTACCTATTTAAATGTTTTCATAAAAATTGAAATATGAAAAGATATAAAGCAAAATTAAATAACAGCAAAATACAATATTTTAATACAAATAAAATAAAGGAATTGTAATTCGTTATGACTGAAAATTTAGAAAAATGGCATGCTCCTTGTGGAATTTATTGTAATCAATGTCCTGGTGTAGAATCTTTTGGATGCAGTGGGTGTAGAGAACAAAAAGGGCAAATCCTCAAATTTCCTGTTTGTAAAACCTATGAATGTGTTACAAGAAAAGATTATGAATTTTGTTATGAGTGTGCTGATTTCCCATGCGAAATGCTGCAACCAATTGTAAATTTTGAAATTTTTGCGCCTCATAATTCAAAAGTCTATAATTCTGTTATGATAAAAAAGCTAGGATTAGAGGAATGGAATAAAATTTGTGATGAGAAGGCTACACTTTATTATCAGGGAAGAAAAGTTCAATATGGTGGCGATCCTCTTACTCTAAAGGAAAAAGATCCAAATATGTATAAGAAGAAGGAGAAAAAGGATTAAAACACATAATCACCTTCAAAAATCTCTTTTTAGAATCTTCAATTATAATTATATTACCAGAGATTAGTATAATTATTAATGAAAAATCAAAGCTTCAAATTATTAAAAAATTTAATCTTAATTCTTAAAATAAAATTTTATATTGTCAGTTGTTCATATTAATATATCATGGTTGAATCAATTATATTTCTAAATTTTATTGGTATGACCTTTGAGATTTTTATACTCTCATTTGCCGTAGTTTTATTAATACTTATATTAAAAAAGTATTTCATTAAGCGTCATAAACTAACTCGGTTGCTTTTCTTAATTTTCCTCAACTACTTTTTTGCAATCCTCTTTTCTTGGTTATCAAAAGTTTTTATAGTTACACAGTTAAATGTGGTACAAGATGGTTCTGTAATTGTTTGGATGTATAATATAATATCGGATTTTAGATTAAGTGAATTCTTTGTAACAATCGCTATTTTCATGTCCTATATTTTAAAAGTAAACGTTTTTGAAAAGGGATATAAGACGATACAAAAGTATGTAATTATAACCTATGGAATATTCAGTTGTATCTATGTTTTATTCATCTATGAAAACGATAATACTTTGTTAGACATTATTGCATTCTTAATTGTATTTGTATATATGGTTATGGTCTATGCCCCTTTTCTACGAAGAGCGATAGAATCTTATCGAGCTGTAGAGGAAAAAACTTATAAACAAGCATTTTTATCATTAGCAATCATGTCGTTTAGTTTTATGTTGATATTTCTAAATTTTGCAATTGATCGAGTATTAATCTTTTTAGGGAGCCCTGGTTTTACAGTATTTTATTTTCTAGCGTGGATTTTTGCGATAGTTGGTATTTTTGGGAGTTATTATGGTTATATTAGACCAAAATCTAGTGAATAGTAATTTTAAATTTTTTTAAAAACTAAATATTAATTATTTTAAATTTATTTTTATTTAATTAACTTTAAAGTTAATTGAAATATATTAAACTGTGATTTCTGTGGAAAAAATAATACAAGATATTTGGATATTAAATGATGCTGGTGCTGTCTTATATCATCGGGTTTTTAAAAAAAGTTTAGATGAACAATTAATTGGAGCATTAATGTCGGCATTGAATCTTTTAGCAGAAGAATTAGAAAAAGGAGGTTTATCTAATTTTGAGCTGAAGGATAAAAAATACATTTTTATGAAACAGCATGGAATATCTTTTATTGTAAATTCCTCGAAAAAGACAAAGGAGAAAAAAGTTAAAGAAGAAATGAAAAGTATTGTAGACAAATTCTTTACATTATATCCAAAAGAAATGCTTAACAACTGGGATAATGACTTAAGTGTTTTTGATGATTTCGAAAAGCATATTAAAGATAGTTTGCAGGACACTATAGATAAATTTGAAAAAGCTTTTTGGTGATGTTTAAAACCTTTAACACTTGAAAAAAAAGATCCTAATTTGTATAAAAAAAAGAAAAAAGAAGAATAGATTTTTTTTAAGTAAATTTATAGACGATTAATTCTCCTAAAATACCTAAACTATCACTGATCATAGAAAAAATAAGTTCAAATTCGATATTAAAAAAACTAAGTTTCTTCTGCTTTCTCAGCTTTCTCCTCAGCTTTCTTCTCTGCCTTCTCAGCTTTCTCCTCAGCTTTCTTCTCTGCCTTCTCAATTTTCTCCCCAGCCTTCTTCTCAGTTCTCCTCTCAGCCGTCTCAGTTTTCCTCTCAGCCTTCTTAGCTTTCCCCTTTGTTTCATATTTTGAGAAATCTTCCTTCGTTGCTTTCCTCAAAGCCTTTGACCCACATTTTTCACAATATTCCATTTTTGTATGCAAAAATTTTCCACATTCATCACAGATAAACTTAAATGTCTTTTTATACCTCTTCATTTCCAAAATTCTTCACATTTATTAGTATTTTTTTTTATTAGTTAATACTGACTATTATTTCACATTATTAAAAGCTATTCACATTTATATATTTAACAATCTTGAGTTTAGCAAATATAACCTCACCTTTATTTATAGATGTAGTTTTTTTCATTTAAGGTAATAATCATGATCGCAAATTCATTGAAATTAAATCTCACAGGTACAGAAATTGCTGAAAACAAATTTAGTAGAAAAGAAAACTAAAACCAATAATCTATCGTCGTATTCTTTAAAGGCGCTTTTTTCTTAGGTTTACGGGAGTTCCACTTTTTCAGTCTATTTTCGGGCAAGTAAGGGTGCTGTACTAAAACATATTCATCAAATCTTTCATCATCATTTATCATTACCAGCACATTTCCAAAATGAGAGAGAATTTTACCCCCCTTTGGTCTGAAAAGGGAATGTTCGTGTAAGGGTGCCGTTATAATAATGAGAGGGTTTGCTTTCCAGAGGATTGTCTTAATGCCATCTATTGTAGCCAGCAGATCTTCGAAAGTCTGTTTTTCATAGCCCTCAAACATAGTTGTAATCCCAGAAATTAATACCACTTTCACATCTTCAAGAGTGGAAAGTCTGTTCTCCAAAATTTCAACCATTTGGTCCCAAGTAAACGCTCGTGAAATAAGAATATTTTCCAATACTTTCTGAGGGGATAAATTTTGGGACACTGCAAACTTGCTTACATTATAAGGATTAAATCGATTATTTCCATCAATGAAAGCGACTTTAATACCATCTCCAAGTCCTCCATTGCAAAAAGCTTTTTGGGCAATAACTGCCGTCGTTAATAAAATATT
>JABXKB010000308.1 GCA_013375485.1 Promethearchaeota archaeon
GGTGCCACACCTCGATGGATAGCTGTGAAATTAGGTTTTCAGAAATATCGATTTTTAACATTTAAAAAATTGGAAAATGATTACTTTCTTTCTATGCTTTCAGAGGGAAATCTAAGTAAAATCGAACAAGTTGAAAATTTATTGGATCCTAAAATTACTCAGGTAACGGGTACGGTATTTTCAGGAAATCTGAAACCATTCAATGAGTTAAAAATAGATTTAGAAGAAAATTTTTCTAAAAGAAAAAAATTTCCTCCCTTTAATTTTAATTAAATTGTTTATTAAAACATAACTGAATTTTCCTAAAAATAGATATATTCGTCCCTTATTTATCAAATAACAGAACCTAATTGAATCTTAGTGATTAAAATAGTTAAAGATACTCCCGAAATATTTGAAGTTTTAAATAATTTTATTAGATTGAAATTTTATAAGAGAGGAGAATTTAATCACTTAAAATAATAGCCTAGTAAAATGTAAAAGTTAGAATATAAAATGTTTTGCCCAAATAAAATATAATTAGATTTATTAATTACATTACTAGTCCAATATAAATTTTAACTATAAAGAATAGAGGATATTAATGAAAATTACTTTCGTGGGAGTTGGAAGCGTTGTGTTTGGACAAAACATCCTTACAGATATCCTTGTACATCCTTATCTAACACAAGATATGATTATTTGCTTAGAAGATATTGATCCTGTTCGTTTAGATTTGATGTATAGTTTAATGCTAAAATATAAAGAATTATATCCAGAAAAACTATATCATGTTCATTTTGAAAAAACCACAGATTTGAAAAAAGCAATAACAAATACTAAATACATAATTTGTTCAATTCATGTTGGTGGATTAGATGCATATAAAATTGATCTAGATATTCCATTAAAATATGGTGTAACTCAATGTGTTGGAGATACAATCGGACCTGGTGGAGTATTTCGCTTTTTACGTGCAACCACAGTTTTGAAAGAAATTGTTATTTTAATGCAAGAAATGGGGTATAATGCTAATAATAATGGCTTAAAGCCTATTTTATTTAATTATGCTAATCCTATGGCGATGAATACTTGGTTTTGTAACAAGATCGTGCCTGATTCTACTGTTGGTCTTTGTCACGGAGTACAACATACTGCAGGACTTTTACGTCAATGGATTGGAGTGAATCCGGAAAATTATACCTTCACTTGTGTCGGGATAAATCATATGGCGTGGTTCCTCCAAATTTTATATAAATTTATCGATAACCCAAAAACTGAATGGAAAAATGCTTATCCATTACTTTATCATAAATATAGGGAAAATCCCGACCTCATAAAAAATGAACGCGTACGTTGGGATATGATGGAGGCAACGGGTTATTTCATGACTGAAGAATCACGACATCTTAGTGAATATGTGCCATATTATAGAAAAAGAGAAGAACTTTTAGAAAAATATAAAACTCCGGGAGAGAAATACGGTATGTTAACCCATGGATTTACTTATGAAATGGATAGTGCGGCAGCTGGAAGAGTAGAATCAAGTTTAGAACGAAAAATAAAACGAAATAAGTTAAAATTAAAAGATAGTCCTTCAGATGAATATGCTTCGCATATAATCAGCGCTATGGAAACTAATCAGCCTTTTAAGTTCCATGGAAACGTTATTAATAAAGAGGGAGGATTAATCACAAATTTACCGAAAGATTGTTGTGTAGAGGTACCAAGTTATGCAGATTATCTTGGTATACACCCTCAAGGAGGCTTCTCATTACCAACTGTCTGTCAGGCTTTATGCTTATCAAATATCATGGTCCAAAAGGTTGCGGTTGAAGGTGCTCTTGAATTAGACCGAGAAAAAATTTATCAAGCAGTATTATTAGATCCTAATACGGCAAGTGTTTGCTCAACACGTGAAATTAGAGACATGGTTGATGATCTTTTTGAAGCAGAGAAACAATGGTTACCAAAGTTCTGACAATCCTAAATTTAAACGAACAAAATCTCACTTTTTAAGTACATTTAATTTTAATTAAAACACTTGATAACTTGACTTATTAATCAAGTTTTTAATTTTAGGTAAATTTTTGAAAATGCATTTCATTGAAAATTAACATTATAAATCAATTTTTAAAATGAATTTATCTCCCAAAATTATTTTAATGCAATTTGAGAGGAATGAAATAAATAAATCTTTTGCTTTTGAACAATTAATCTCTTTTGTTGAAAATAGTGAGAATGAACCAATTAGAGAGGAAGCAATACATAATTTAGATCGGATTGGTATTTTTAATGATAGACTTTTTGAAATTTTAGAAAACATACTCATTTCTGATTCAAATGAAAAAATTAGAAACGTTGCTTTGAAATTCTTAGAGAGAAGATTTTTAAATAAAGCGATTACACCATTAAAATGGGCAATAAATCATGAAGAAAATTATGAATGCCTTATTACGATAATTAAATCATTAAAAAAAGTTAATTCTGAAGAATCTAAACTTATTTTATTCAATGAAACGAAGAAGATTATGAAAACGAAATATCTCAATAAAGAAAAAAGGATAGAAAATAAAAAATTCAAAAAAGGCATCAAGAAATTATTAAAAACAAAAAAATATGAATTTTTTACTCATAATGAATTATCCCTAATTCTAATTAATTTTATAACAATTGCTAATCTGACAAAACAATGTCCAAATGTATTTTATGAAATAAATCCTGAAAATGGACTGCTCAAAGAATTAGATTTATCAGATTATTTAGAATTTGAAGTTAAAGGTATGCCTTTTGGATGGAAAAATAATATAAAATCAATTTCGGAAATAGTAGGCTTAAAGTATTTAAAATATCTGAAAAAAATTGATCTCTCAAACAATCAAATTGAAAATATTAAAGAGCTAGTTAATTTAGAGAAATTAACCCATTTAATTTTAACTAATAATAAAATAAGTGAAATAGAAAACCTCGAATATATTAAAAAATTGCAAAATCTTGAATATTTGGATTTAAGAAATAATGAAATTGTAAAAAAAATTCATTTAAATGAATTTAACCCAAGAATAAGAGTTCTTCTGAAAGATTCTTACATTAAAATAAAATAAAATTTTTTTTGATTATTCTATTAATTGTGTTTTTCCAGTTCCCCATACTCCAAGAGCTACTCCTAATTCTTTTTTCTCTTTAGCAACATCTCTTACATTCTTACCTTCCATAACAGCATCTATCGCTTGTCTAAAGGCTTTAGCTCCAGCTATTGGTCCATCAGGATGACTATGAATACCACCGCCGCTCCCAATAAGTATATCTTTACCCGCTTCTTTCATACACTTCTCGACCATCCCTTGTGTTATTCCTCCACTAGGCATCGGTAGTGTTGGTTTAATATGTTGAAGTGGATATCGAAGTGCTTTAAGATTTTGCTCATATCTTTCATCTAGTATTTCCGCTTTTCCATATGGTGCAGGAATGACTACTGTATCTGCTCCACAAATTCGTGGTAACTTGGCAAACGTTAACATACTTGTCATTCCTGTCCATTCACCTCCAAAATAAGTGCCACCGAAATCCATATGACCCAGAATTGGCACTTTTATTGAAGGATCCTCTGCTATCTGTCTTAATGCTTCGTACCCAGTAGCTAAATAATTTATCATTAAAGCATTAGCACCTAATTCGATCATTTTATCTGCGTGTTCAAACATATCTGGGAATTTAGAAGTGATATTAATAGTATATAATGTTTTTTCTCCTTTCTCAGAATCCGCTTTATCAACTGCTTCCATAACTTTAACTATTCTTTCTTCAAGAGTATTGAAAGATGGATTAGAGATTAATTCATCATCCTTTACTACATCACAACCTCCAACTGCAGCTTTATAAACTAAATCTGCTGCTACATCTGCTGTATGTCCAGTACAAGGTTTAACCATATTATTCAATAGTGGACGTTCAGGAATGTTCATAAGTTTTCTGATTCCATCAATCCCGAATTTAGGACCCTTAAAATCTTCCAACCAACCTTTAGGAAATGCTAGATCTACCAATTTTAAACCATGAGTTATACTAATATTTCCAATCACCGTAGTGAATAACATAGGAATACCCATTCCCTTAATATTTACAATAGGAAATCCGATTTGCACGAAGTATATCCTTTCCTTAACATCCTTAGGAATAACATATTCATACATTGGAAGTTCATAAACACCAAGGACACGAGCTACATGATGTTTTCTAACTTCTTCTGTTTCAGCAGGTACTCTAACCCAAGTTCCCGTTGATTGTTCAATTGCTGCAAATCTAGATAAATAGTTGACATTTTGCCCTTTAGGTCGTTTAATGATGTAGCTTGCGACAATGTATTTTTCTAAATCAATCCCATCTAAACCAACTGCCTCAGGTACATCAAAATACTGTTCACAAGATGGAAATTCTCCTTCCATTCTAATCACTTTGAGTTTTAAAATTATAATAATTTTACTAAGAAATTATCTTTGAGAATTGAAAAATTTTAGTATGTAAAAAAATAAGTACAAAAAAAAAAAATAAATTTGAATTAACCTTCAACTTTAGCTAATGCTTTTGCTTCAGCTTTAGCTGCTGCTTTAATTTCAGAATAAGAATTCTCTAATACAGTTAAGTATTCAGCCAATACTTGGCTTGCTTTTGATTTTTGATCATATACATTTTTAATGGTGTTTAGTAGATATTTTGGAAACACTAGATCCAAATAATAATCTGAAAGTAGTGCATAATATTCATTATTTCTGTCATCTTGAAATACTTGAATCATCTGAGTATCCCAAAGCATCTTTAGTACTTCATCTAAGTCATCAACACCTTTCTTTCTTAACTTCTCAAGGTCATTTTTAGTTACTATTGCTGTTCTTAGTAATCGCAATGTTTCATACACTTGCGGATTAATCAGTATATCTATTATCCTAAGATTGTCTCCTTCTGATGGTCGATAGTTTTGAAAGTATTTCTTTACTTCTATCCTGTAATCTTCTTTAAGTTGTGAAGGTAAACCGCGATTAGAGGGATCACCGAAAATTTTAACAGGAGGTACCCTCAATGCCACAACATCTTGAATTAAAAATATTAATTCTGATGGCATCCCTTTTACTGATGTTTCTTTTACGATTTCTCGTTTAATTAGTTCGGTTAAAACACCTTCTAAATCAACAAAACCTTGTTTATATTGATCTTTGAGCCATACCATCAATTCTGATTTAGAAACTACACCTTCATCTCTTAATCGGTTAATTATCAATCGTTTAATCTCATCTTGATATGTAATCGCAAGACGCTGTTCGTTATTGAGTGTAGGATAGACAGATAATCTTCTAAAAAGATCAGGGATCATTGGTACATAGGCATCATCTACGATATTTTGAAGAATAATTCGAGATATATCAATTAATCCTCCTTCATAAGCATCTGGATCATCATCTAAACTTAAAAGTAACAGGATATAAAAGCCTTTATCAGGTCCAGTGTAATAAGAAGCGATATTTAAAGATCCTATCATTAAGCTGATCATTCCGGATTCACCACTATATTCATGAGTGCTATAAACTTGCATGAGTGTTTTATCCGTAATACTGATTTCTTCCGGATATTTCGCTAAGATTTCAGTTCCAACTCTTTCATCCCATCTCATTATTGCTAATCCAACAGGCATTAGTCAGCACCTCCTTTAAATTCTTCTTTTGCTTCAGGTAATTTCATTTTCTTTTTCTCTTTAACTCCCATTATATCTTCTAAAGATAATCCAATAGAATCCCATTTATCTCCTAGTTTCTTTACAATGAATTCTTCTTTTGATGGGTATAACA
>JABXKB010000309.1 GCA_013375485.1 Promethearchaeota archaeon
CACATTGGGGACATTTTACTCTTTTAAATTCTGTCATATTAACCAAATTATCGTATATAATAAATTAAATATTTAGTAAAATTGACAAATTTAAATTTAGGTTTTTAGGAGAGTTTTTATAGCAATCTCCCTCACAATATTCTGGATTTTTTTCTCCGTAGTATCAATAACAATTTCTGCAGCTTCTTTGTAAAAAGGTTTTCGAAATTTCTGAATTTTTTTAATTTCTCTCTTAGAATCTTTTATATTAATGACAGGTCTTGAAGTTTTTCCATTTCTTATTATTCTTTCGTAAATTTCCTTTGGAGATGCCCTTAGTAAGACAATGTGACAATTTTTCTTCAAACTTTCAACATTTTTCTTATTTAAGACTACTCCTCCTCCACAAGAAATAACCACTTTATTAAATTTCGAGACCTTTTCACATACTTCATTTTCATATTCTCTGAATTTCTCTTCTCCTTCTTCAGTGAAAATACTCGAAATAGTTTTACCGGTTTTTTGAATTATTAATTGATCAGTTTCTATAAACCTATATTCTTCACCAAGATATATAGCCAACGACTTTCCTATTGTTGTTTTACCTGTAGCCATAAAGCCAATAAGAGCAACGGAATTTTTAGACATATTGAATTGATTTCTATATCTTATTCCTTATTAAAAGTCATTAATAGCAAAAAAATAAAATAAATATTTATTCTAACGAAAAACCATGTCGTTCTAAAATTCCTTTATTAAGTTCGATGTAATTACCTGCAATATATGCTGGAAAATTAAATTGTTCTGGATCCAAAGTTTCATTTCTAAGATATTTAGGATCTGAATGTGTAGCAACAACTTTCCCAAAATAACAGACATGTGTTCCTAATTCTATTTTCTTTATTACTTTGCATTCCATATTCCACGGAAACTCTTTTATCATAGGAACTTTTACTACTGAAGCTTCTTCTCTTGTTAAGTTTAACTCCTTCCATTTATTAACGTCCCTTCCAGAACGCGTACCACAATAATCTGCTTCTTTTAATTGCTCTATTGTTGGATAATTAATGACAAACTCGCTATGTTTTTCAATCAATTGATATGAATGTCGTGGAGGTCGGATAGAAACAACAACAACGGGAGGATCAGCGCAAACTTTTCCTACATAAGCCAATGTGATTAAATTTGCTTCTTCTCCTATGCCAACAGAAATTACTCCTACAGGCATAGGAAATGTAGAGATTTTTGGACTCAAAGATGTTTTTTTCATTTTTCAATCATATTTTTTATATATTAGTAGTATATCTTAAAATTACTATTAATCTTAAGCATATTAAATAGTTTTAAATTAAATAATCTCACTTTTTCAAATAAAACTATTAATTTATAATCAATTCATATATAATCAATATTTTTGAAAAAAAAAATAAAGTGAAATATTATGATAATAAAACATCGAGGTTTTAAACCTAAGTATGATTCGTCTGTATTTATAGCTCCCACAGCAGTAGTTATCGGTAATGTTTCAATTGGAAAAGATTCACGGGTAATGTATGGTTCCATTCTTGATTCAGAGGGTTCTGAGGTTGAAATTGGGGAATGTTCAATAATTTGTGAAAATGCTGTTCTTAGAGCTACAGCATCAGGAGATCGTGAGTATCCTGTAATAATTGGAGATCATGTTTTTGTCTCACCCCAATCAACTCTTATTGGTTGTAAAATTGAATCAAATTCGTATATTGCGACAGGTGCCACCATTTTACAAGGTGCTCTTGTTCAATCTGGAGCCGCAGTAGCGGTTGGGGCTTTTATTCATGCGAATACAGTTATTCCCGCTAATTCTTTCATTCCTCCAAATAACATAGCTATTGGAGATCCTATTAAAATTTATCGTCCAAAAGATCAAGAGGCATTAGCTAAAGCTATTAAATCAATCCAATTTGCGAAAGTGGCATTTAATGTGGATGCAAAATGGGAAAATCGCTTTGAGAGATATAGGCAAGCTACAAAAGTAAGATCAAAAGAATTCGAGAGTCATTTTGATGATGAAATTATTAGGTGATATAATTATATAAATATTAATTGATATGTCAGAGAATGATTTTATATCTGTTCATACAAAAGTTCTTTGCGTTATTGGTTATCCAATTGAGCATTCTATGAGTCCAATAATGCATAATGCGGCAATCCGTGATCTAAACCTCAAATATATTTATCTTGCTTTTAATATTCTTCCTAGAAACTTAAATCTCGCTGTAGACGGAATTAAGACATTTGATATTAAGGGAATTAATGTAACACTCCCATTTAAACAAAAAATTATGAAATATTTAGATGAAGTTGACCCTGTAGCACAAGAAATCGGCGCAGTTAATACGATAAAAAATGAGGGAGGATATTTAAGTAGTAGAAATACAGACGCAGAGGGTGCCATGAAGGCATTATTAGATGCAGGATATAAGGTTTCTGGAAAGAATGTCTTACTATTAGGAGCTGGTGGAGCCGCAAGAACATTAGCCTTTATGATGGCTAAAGATTCAAATAAGATGGTAATAGCAAATAGAACAGAAAAAAGAGCAGAACAGCTTGCCAATGAAATAAAAAGGAAATTTGGGATAAATATCGAAGGAAAAAATAATAGTATTCGTGTTTTAAAAGAAGAAGCTAAGAAAACTGATATTTTAGTCAATACTACTCCTTTAGGAATGTACCCTAATATTGACAAATCACCAATTCCCGCTGAATTTTTACATAAGGACTTGTTAGTTTTTGATGTGGTGTATAATCCATTAAAGACAAAATTAATGAAAGATGCAAATGAAAAAGGATGCAACACACTTGGGGGTTTAGATATGTTAGTTAATCAAGGTGCATTAGCTTTTGAATGGTGGACTAATAGAAAACCAAATATTGAGTTAATGAAAAATAAAATCATTGAAGTTCTTGGGATGCTATAATGTTAGGTAAAAATATAACTGTTATTGGAGGCTCGGGTGGCATGAGTCAAGTTTTTGGGAGATATTTCAGGCAGCATGGTTTCAAACATACATTTTTTGCACGAAATGAAAATAAATTGATAGTTATTGCTGAACATATGAAAGTTGAATATGAGTTAGATCTCAAAAAAAGTGTCGAGAATGCTGATATTTTTATGAATTTATGAACATTTTAAAAGAAAAAAAAGAATAAAAAAATAAGTAATTATTGTGTTGAGCTCCCACAAAGTGCACAGAATTTAGCATTTTCACTTTGATCTAGCTCAGATCCACAATTAAAACAGAATTTTGAATTTTCATCGTTTTTATGTGATTCTAAGATGAGTTTTTGGCGTTGTCCTTGATTAGAAGAACTAATCACCTGATAACTTGAAACTGGTTGATTATTTTCCATTTGTTCATAACAGATTGAATCACAATGAATACAACGAGGCTTATGTTCCCTATCTAAATAAACAGCAACATAAATTAATAAACCAATACCACCAGTGAATATAGCTAAAAAAATGGCCAAACCAATATTAAAATCATTCTTTTTAGTGTATACATTTTTATTACATTTTGAACAATACATTTTTCTATCACTCCAAATTGCTTTTTATTATTTAATTTATAGGAGATATTTATTGAATTAAAAAAATTTGGAGTCCAATTTTTAAATTATTTAAGTAAAAACGCTTCTAAAATATAAAAAGATTATAAAAAAGAAGTTATTTTACTGTAATTTGACTCCCACAATTTGGGCAAAATTTTATTCCCATATCTAATTTTTCTCCACATAACGGGCAAAAATTAGGTATAACACCCGTTACCTCTTCAGATATACTTGCAGGTGTAGAATAAGGAGATTGTTGAATTTGAGGTTGAGATGTATAAGGGCTTTGAGTTTGAAGAGCTGTAATCTTTGCTCCACAGTGAATACAATTCTCCTCAGGACGAGAATAATAAATAGCAAGGTATATTATTAAACCAATTCCCGCAGTAAAAATTAATAATATTATTGCAAGACAAGTATCAATTTCTTCACGTTTTAATAATACGTTCTGTTGGCACCGGGGACACCATCCAGTTGGGTTTAAAGTTGGCATTTTTTTTCACTTCAAATTTTAAGATAATGAATGGTAATAATCTTATATATTTTTATTCTTTAAGAGAAGTCCCACATTTTGGGCAAATGGGTTCTTGACTACTTATTTCTTCTTGACAAAATGGGCAATTTACCTTATTGGTTCTTAATTGTTTTTCTCGTTCGATAGTTTGCAGAATTCGGGTGATTTCAGCTTTTGGTTCTGGAATTTCTTCACGTGAGCTATAGAATTCTAATTGATTCTGGCAATTTGGACAAAGATTCTTCTTTGTAATTACATAGTGATAAACCAGAAAAGCTATGATTCCAAAACCTAATGAAGCTATAATCACCAGAATCCAGATATTATAATACATACTATCAAATGATTTTCTTTTTGGGTTAACAATTTCTTTTTCACAATTACTGCAATAAGCAAATCTCCATTTTTTACGCATTTCTCTCATTTTAAATAAGAAAATTCATTCATTTTAATTTTACTGGTGAGTCTTTAAAAAAATAAAATAAAATACTTTAATATGTCTAATTTTGTTAAATTTTTAATAATTTAAGTTAATTAAAAATAAAAAAAATAAGTCCTTATTGATAATTATTTACTAAATCGAATATGAAATTTTTTCAACGAAAAATTAATTTCAGGAATTAAATTGATGCACGAGTCTTTATTTATTGCACTGGAAGGCGGAGATGCGGCAGGAACTACAACTCATTGTCACCTCCTTAAAGGTTTTTTAGAGAGTAAGGGATTCAAAGTTTATTTAACGCAAGAACCATCAAGTAATAAAATTGGAATATTAGTAAGAGAATTTTTGAAAAATAAGGATATTCCACCTACAACAGACGCACTATTGTTTGCTGCTGATAGAGATCTCCATTATAGAAATGAAATAAAGAAGAAACTCGATGAGGGTTATATTGTTATTTCTGATAGATATATAGAATCATCAATCGTATACCAATCAGTACAATCTGATAACATTAGTGTTGATTGGGTTAAAGAAATAAATAAATTTGTTGGTTTACCAGATATAACAATAATTTTAGATATAGACCCAAAAATCGCATTAGCGAGAAAAGAAACTGAAGAATTGGAAAAATTTGAGGTTAGTTCTTTCTTAAATAAAGTTAGAAATCTCTATCTTACACGTGCTAAAGATGAGAATTATTATATTATTAGCTCAGATGATATAATCGAGATTGTACAAGATAAAATTCAAACATTAGTCATTAATAAATTAAAGAATTTGAGCTAAATTTAAAATGAAATAATAAACCATAAATTTTTAGTACTATAATAAAGATAGAGATTATTTATTTAAAATTCAAATTATATTAGATAAAATTGAATACTGAAAATTCCAAACAAAAACAATCATTTAATGATGAAAGACTATTTAATTATGTTAAAAAATTTAGCTTTCCTCGCCTTACTGGAACAAATGGAGAACAAGAAGCTGTTGATTTAACAATAAAGACATTTAAAGATATTGGTTATGACAAACTAAATATCCAGAAAGAACCATTCGAGTTTTCTGATTTTTACTCTACTACACTTATAAAATTAATGATGGTAATTAACTTAACCTTTTCATTGTTTGTCTTGATGTTTACATATATTAACCTGTATTTTACGATTTTTATAGGGGGAATAATGGCTTTTGTAGTTCTCTTGATTATTAAAGGTTTAAAGCATCCTGAAGATCCGGGGTTTTGGGGAGAATATTA
>JABXKB010000027.1 GCA_013375485.1 Promethearchaeota archaeon
CTACTTCGGCAGAAAGAAATGAAAGAAAACGTAGAGAAAATGAAGCTATTGGAAACCAAAGGGCAAATGTTCGACGCGAAGAAGGAAGAAGGAAAGATCAACAAGCAAAAGAAAAAGTACAAAAAGAATTGGAAAGGAAAAGACTGGCAAGAAAAGAAGCATTAAAACCAAAACCATTTGCAGAATTTAGCCAAGGTTCCGCAGATTTTAATGAAGGAATCAAATCTTTTACCCCTGAAGCGAGACAACAGGAAGTAGAACAACTGGCGGCTGAAAAAACAAAAGAACTAGAATCAAGACGAGCATCACAGCAAGCAAATGAATTAAAAATTGCTAAAGAAGCTGCTAGTTTAAGACCTGATGGAAAAATAGACATTAATGATTTATCTGGACAAAATCTTGCAAATTTTACAAATGACATACTAGACAAGGGTCAGGAACAACGTCAACAACTTGGTTTGCGAACCACTTTAACAGAAAAACAGTTTTCAGGTTTGAAACAAAAAGGTTCAGGCTTGATTTCTGGTGGTAAAAATATTTTTGGTGGAGCAAAAGCATTAGGAGGCGTTGCTTCTAAAGCTGGAGGTATTGCTTCTAGAGTTGGCGGATTATTTACTCAGCCTAAAAGTCAAGCACCCCCAAGTGGCTCTAAAGGGGCCATAGATGGTAATGCTCCTGCAAGTATACCAACAAATTTACCTAAAACTTTAGGATTACCTCCACGACAAGGACCAGATCAAGTAAATTCACTTTATATTCCCGGTTCTTCACAAGGACCAGATCAAGTAAATTCACTTTTTATTCCCGGTTCTTCACAAGGTCCAGATCAAGTAAATTCACTTTTTACTCCCGGTTCTTCACAAGGGCCAGCAACAAATCTACAACAACAAGAAAATTTAAGAAACCGACAAGCAAGAATACGAAGAACGCAGGGTGACGGAGCAGCAGCTAGATTTGGACAAACTTTTGGATTAGGTAGAAAAAGTAATAGCGGTCCAGGCCAAGGTCGAGGTCAAGGTACAGGTCAAGGTGGAAATCCTGCCCAAGACTTTGCTGCTTTTTCAGATTCAGTAGTAAAGCTACAGGAAACCACTAAATCATTAACAGAATTTGCTACTCAGTTAAATACTGCTGCTGATAAATTAGCGCAATTACAAACTATTCAAGTTAGTTTAAATGCCACAGTTGCTCCAATTGAGGTTATATTAAATGGAGCAAGTATTATTAATGAATTTGGTGATACTGCTAAGAAAGAGATATATAATCAGCTTGTAACTAAATTAGAAGACGAATTTGTTAAGAAAACTACTGATGGTAGTATAAGTGAACCGACACTTGGATGAATAGCTTAATATGAAAGGTGAACAATGGCAACTCATATGAAATATGGCGATTATGAATTTCGCCCAGTACCATTACTAGATATTTCTAAAAATCCTATTAAGTTAGGAAATGACTACAACGGTCTAGGAAACGAATATCAAGTTGTTTTAGATGGAGATATATTATTAACTAATGGTAATATAACTTCTGGAACTCATCAGGTTTTTACAGAAGTAAATGAATTAAAAGATGCTTTTGCACAAGACGGAAAACTTTTTGTAGCTTATTGTTCTGGAGTAGGAGGAACAGAAGAAAAATTATTTGTTAGTGGATATCCTATTGTAGATGATGTCAGCATAAATGTAGAAAGTGATAATTATACAAGAAGGGCAGGGTTTAGTATAACTCTTAAAATGCCTTCTTTGTCAGGTGTATTCGATGGTTTAAATACTGGTAATGGATATATAGGACTTCAATCAAATACAGGAATTTTTCTTTCTGATTTTTCTGAGAGCTATGATGCTTCTATTAGAGATGATTATTTTCCAGCTATTACCCATTGGACTCAAGGATCATGTAACAATAAAGAAGAATATCCTGTAGTATTAGATATTAATAGAAAAGTAAGTGCAAAGGTACGACCTGTTTATTCTGGTGGTGAATTAGTATTTAATTTAGAAAGTGGCGTTCAATTTATTAATGACTATTTAAATACAAATACACAATTTGATTATACAGGTATTGTAGGAATAACCTCAACTGCTTTACCTAGATATAATCTTAAAAGAGAAGTTTCTGTTAATAAATTTGATTGGGCAATTGATGCGACAGAATCTTATGTTGCTATTAATTATGATGCAAATACTTACGCTCCGAATACTGGAGCTATAGAAACTTATACTGTAGATGTTAGTCGTTCTGATTATATATCAACTGTTACAGTTCAAGGAGAAATACAAGGTTTAGCATTAACTAGTTTTGATGGAGGTCCAATAGCAGAAACTTCTGAAAATAGAGAAGGCTTTATATCTACTCAAAGTGCTTATTCAAATGCTAGGGCATTTTTAACTGGTATAAATGATTTAACATTCTGTAGAGCATCAGAAGTTTTTGCAGAAAATTCAGGGTTTTTATATGGCGATTCTACTTGTAGGGCATCACCTCTTACCTTAATTAATAAGGTGTCAAATTCAACGATTGGCGTTAATCCTGTTAATGGACTAATAACATATAGTATATCTTATAATAATAGTCTTCAAAATTGCTTTAGCGTTAATCCTTGTATTTTATCTTCTAATGCAACAATTACAGACAATTTAGCAACAGATGTTTTTGCATCACAAACAATAATTGGTAGAGGTGCGCTTGGTCCGATATTGCAAGATATTAATGCAAGTACTGCTAGAGTTAAACAATTAAATGTAGAACTTGTTGTGCCTCCTTCTACGGGTTGCGATACACTTATTGCTATTACTGGTGATATTCCATTGACTGAAGTTGATTCATTAATAAGTTTAATATCTGGAGATTTAGTAACTAATTATGATCAAGTTTTTGTTTCAACAAATACACAAAATTGGAATTTTACACAAGGAAGATATACAAGAACAGTCGCTTGGACATATAATGATTGTGAGAACTAATTTTATTAAAATAAGGAATAAATAAGAATGCCTTGTCAACAAAATATAACCGGACCATTTTTAAGACATCAGTTTCTTGGAGCAACTGTAAAAAGCTGGACTTGTAGTGCTGGTTTAAATCAAGAAGGAACTACAGTAACAATACAGTTAGTCGAAGATACTTGCCCTACCTATCAAGGGGTTGTTTTTAATGCTTCTAATAGAGTTCCTGAATTAAAAACATTAACCGACAGTTTTGTTTATCCTCCAGTTGGTACTCCTGTAATATTTAGGTATGCAATGCCAGACGGTGCTGGAGGTATAGATGTTAATGGTGGTTTTGAATATGCAGGATTTGTAAGAAACTGGACTGAAAGTAAAGATTCTAATGGTAATCCTATATTTAATGTTCAGTTAGGTGATGCTGGATTTTTATTAGAGAATCTTCAAGTTATTATGGCAGACAATGCCGAGAATGTTCCTATCCAGCTAAATACTTTAAATGCATTTGGAGCTTTGCAATACACCGCAGCTTATCTAGGTTCTGTATGCAGCACCCCAGGAAACCCTGGTGCTATAAGTCCAGCGGTAAATGATAAAGGTATGGTATTAGCAGATTTAATAGAAATGCTTCATTTGCTATGTTCAAATAATAATGTTCAACTTCCAGAAGTCAATAATTATAATCCTGGCGGAAGAATTTTTTATAGTGTAAAGCCTTTCGATAAAACTCCTAGTCCTGATGTTTTAGATAGTGTGGTTAATGAAGATGAATTTTTAGCTTTTCATCTTGATTTAACAGACCTCCCTTCAATGCCAAGTGACTATAGGGTTTCTGGTCCAACAGCTTCTGTTTATGATATTGTGTCTGAAGTTTGTACAGATGCGGGTCATGATTTTTATACTGAACTATTACCAGTTAGAGCATCTGGTGGAACTGAATTTATTATTAAAATCAGAACGATAGATAGAACTTTAAATCCAGTAGAAAATGCCATACCAGATTTTGTCAATTATAAAAAAACTTTATATCCTGATTATCAAGGTGGTATTATTTCTGCTACTTCTGGACTAGAAAGTAGAAATGAACCTACTAATTATTATTTATATGGCGCTCCAGTTAGAGTTCCTATGGTTGAGACTTCTAACTTTATGGTTCCGTTTTTTGGATATGATAGTAATGGAGCAATGAATCAGGTTAATATTGGGGGTGGATTATCGGTAACATTAGACACTTCAAAGTTAAATCAATCTTTAAATACATCTGTAGGTTCTACTATAACTATTTCAGAAGCTGAAATTCAAGCAGCTTTATCTGATTTTGATTCTTGGCAAGCAGTTTCACATGCTGCTAATGGAAATGTAAAAACTTATTTAGATAGCATTAACCAGCTTGCAAGAGTAGATTTCGATGCTTTAGAGGCAGCAATACTGGGGGAAAAACCCGTTGGTGATATACCAAAACCTTCTTCTTCTCAATCAGAAAATGATCTTAGATCCGCTGGTGCAAATGACGCTAGTAAATTATATGAATTTATAAAGTCTTATTGTGATGAATATTACGGCAAACAGTTTTATGTCGATGCAACTAATCAAGTATGCAAGTCTACAATATTTAGTTTATCGGCAGGATATCAGTATGATTTTGATCCATCTTCAGAGGGGTGTTGGACAGAAAATGCTAATATTGGTGGAGATATTAATGGGAATACTTTAGACTTAGCTAATAACACTGCTGCTTCAGATTTCTTTAGAGATAAGGATGGAAAATTTCAAGCAATATTGCAATATCCTATTGCTGGTGCTACTAGTATTGATGGATTAACTTCAAGTTTAGTGCCAGATCCTAGCAAATTAGATGACGGAGAATATATAAAAGAAGGTTCTAACTTATTTATTAAGGTGGAATTTACCCCTCAATGGCTGAATGGAACTCCTTTATCTCCAAGTGATACAAGTGCTATAGGTGTTGTAGTAAAAACAAAAGCTCCTATTGTAAATTATTTAGGAGATACGAATTATTATGAGGGTTTTAATGGTAGCGCATTAGCACTTCAAAAAGCTTCAAAAACCCGGCCATCAAACATACGTGTTGGTGACAGAGGAATGATTGTTTTTGGTGCAATACCTCAAGCTATCGCTCCTACTAAAGTTATGGTTCCTTTAAAATCTAATATGGCTGTATATGGTCCTTATTATACCGTACCAGACCCTAACGATCCAAATGATTTTGAAGTTCTTAGGGGGACTATTTTAGAACAAGACGATGGGCTTTCTCCTTGGGAGTATGGAGGAAGAGTTTATATGGAGGCTGTTGCTGAAGCTAAAGTAACAAATGCCGTAACAGAAATGATTCAAAATGAAAGAGGTTCTGTAAATTTTGCTGGCGTTCCAGAAGCACCTTTGAACTCTGAATTATTAATTGAAACAAATAATGATCAAAGATTTACTGATAGATTATTTAAGAATAGAACTGCATTTTATAACGGTGTAAGCGCAATCGTTCCTACCTTGGCATTTTTAAATTATAGTATGCCAAAGTTTGATGGTAGCAATGGTCCAATCATTTCAAATATAACTGCTAATATTACTCCAGAAGGTTTTACTACTCAATATCAATTTAATACTTATAGTCCTCAATTCGGTAAATTTGCAAAATTAAATGCTGATAGATTAAAAAGACAAGGAAGAAATAGATTATCATTTAATAGAAAACTAAGAGCTTTGCTAGGAGGCACTCAGTTAAAACTAGAGAATAAGAGATATAATAATAATTTTATAGGAAGATCAGATAGAACCCCAAAGTCTGCACATCATGTTTTGATGCAAAGATATGTAGATCAAGGAAGTTCTAATAGGATTGAATCTAATTCTCAAGCTATTAAAGAAATAAATGTTTTGTTTAGTGATAGTACACATTATCAAGATGTTGCACTTATGTCATGGGATGGTATATTTAGACCTGTTTCAAAAGCTGGAGATGGAGGATTACCTCAATATATCAATATTAGCGCTCCGACTCCATGCGATATTCCGACTCCAGATAGAAGTAAACTCATTGATCCTCCTACCATAGATGATCGTGTGACTCCAACAGCAGCACCAACATATCTTGAATCTTTAGATATTAATAATGATTATCTAGACCCATTGGCAAATACAACAGATTCATTAATAACGGATGCTCGTAGCAATAGCTCTGTTTCTGGACATAATATGGAAGTTGTTGGTAGAGGTTCTAATATTCCTGATCCTAATGATGGATGGTCTGTTCAAAAAAATAATAGCACTGCATCTGATTATAGATTTCTTGCTATGAGAGGACCAATCATGCTTCAGCAATGGGGATATGATTTGCAAGGAAAACCTGTTCCCAATGCAGCAGATGTTGAAGCTAGTACCGAAGCAGGTACTTTTACAAAATCTAATTTAGAAGATAAATTCCTTGTTGATTGGTTGTCAAAACCAAAGACTTGGCCTGTTGCACCTATTGATTTAAGACTTGATAAAGACAGAGGCGTTTGGACTATTCCAACCCCAAGAGATATTATACATATTGAAAGTTTAGAGGATAAATGTGTCGGAACAGATGGTAATATTAGTGGTACATTTACAAATGCTGGCGATATATATTATGACGATGGAACAGCCCAGAGTCAAAAAGAAGTTCAAGCTTTTTGGCCTTGGACTACTCATGCTATGCCAAGTAGTGTATTAAATGACAAAATGCCTGCTTATTGGGATCAAAATGATTGCAAATATTACATAATGCCTTGGAATAGGCTGGATGTGTCATATGCTACTAGATCATGCGATGGAGAATATGGCGCACCAACTGAACTAAAAGATATTAAAAAAATAAATTTTAGAGGTTGTGAAGGTTTAAAAATAAGCGGATCTGTTACTGATGACTGTCTTGAAACATTGGACGTAACACTTACATCTTCTAATCCTAGAGTTTTTGGTCCAAGTAACGATTTTGGATATGTTAGTAGAATTAATTTTACTGGATGCTTCTTAGAAGTTAGAACTTCTGGAGATCCTAGTCCCGATCAAGAAGATGACTGCTGTTCTAGTGCTATTAATGTAAATGTTAAAGGAATGACAGTAGAAGGTTCTTATGGATGTGGAACTGGCCCTACAGACGTATCAGCACCAAATGTAACTTTATTAGAATTTATTGGGCCTGATGTTATTAGTGGCGAGCCAACAAATGGGTGTAGTACTGTAACTGTCAATACATCTATTTCTGGATATACAACGACCGTCTGTGAACAAAATAAAAATTGTGAAGATACTGATGCTGTCGATGGATTTCAATTTAGAAATATCGTTGGTGGTTATGGAATTGAAATTGAATCATTTGCTCAATGTAGTCAAGGACAAGAACCCACTTGTGTATTGGGAATTAGTTCTTCCCAGGCGGTAAATATTGGAACAAAGGCTCCTGGCGGCAGAATGGTTTCCGATTTGAATATAACCTCGGATGTTTGCGTAACGGGTAATGTTAATCGCAGCGCCGGTGTTGGAGAAACTTGGGCTGATGGTGTTGGTGGTCGATATGAAACTAGATCTCCAGCATGTCATTTTAGTGATCTTGTGGCTGGTGCGGGAATTGGAATGACAAGAGCAGATGAGCATGGTGGTCCTGATTGTACTGCTATTATATTTAATAACTTTACAGTTTGTGGAAATAAATATCTGAATTGCGGCACCCTTAGTAAGGGTGTTCAAATTAGTCATATGCAATATGATTCTCCGTTTTTTGCAGATGTACATCCAGGCACCCAAGGTGATTGTGTTGATTTAGGAAACAATAATCAAAACGGAGGTATAGACGGTGAAGATTATAGTGTTTGTTCATATGTTGGGCTTGATACTAGCGGTGATGCATGGAAATTTTCTGCTGTTACTGGATTATGTGTTAATAAAGTCGATGTTGCTAATGGGTTTGGCGGCTTTACCAGCGTTGTTGCAAGCATCGAGGCGAAGTGTGGAAGTTTACAAGGTTGGTCTAATGGTTGCGGTTCGGAAGGTCAGCAAGCCGGGAAAAAGTTTTATTGGATTCAATATGATCCTGGCAACCGTAGTTGCGTGGACGGTGGTGGAAACGAGGGCATAATTCCTGACTGTTGATAAGTTTTTTAATTAAGGAAATTAAAATGAGTTTAAATAAAGAAGAAATGAAAATTTTAGATGAAGCTATTAATGATCTAGAAAAAGAAGAAGATATCAATTTAAAAAATTATAATGCTAAAGATCCAGAAGGGCTTGGAGATTCATTAGAGAAAGTTTTCGGCAAGTTTGGGATCAACGAAGAATTTATTGGTAAGGCTATGGGAATTGGAGGGTGTGGCTGTAGTAAAAGAAAGAAATTTCTCAATAAGATTTTCCCTTATAGAAAGAAAGAATAACAATGACAGAAAAACTTACAGATAAATAAAAATAGCCAGTAGCTGTAAATTTATAAATGACAACCACTGACTATTTCATCAAATTAACTTATGATGTTTTGAATTTGAAAAATCCATTGTTAGGCAGAAATCCGTTATGCTTTTCAGCATACTCTTGTTCATCTTTTCTTTGCTCTTTTTGAGCATCGGATAGATGATCCCACCTAATTTTTGGATAAACAAAGTTATTATCTTCTGTAGTGCTATAAACAAGTTTAGCTTTACATCCAATATCTTGACAAACGACTTCAAGCCATTTGCTTTTCTTTGCGGCTGTACGAACTACAAATTTTACATCTTTGCAGCCACACATTCCACATTTCGCAACTGAAAAAACTTCTTGAACTCTTGCAATTTGTTTGAAAAGTTCCGGCTCTGTATCTGCTGATACGTCGAACCATAAGTTGTCAGATGCTTTTACTCTAGCAGTAATTGCCATAATTAAACTCCAAATTCTTCTTCCCAGTTATCGTTGTAACCAACAAATTCTTCGGGAGTTCCCTCTCGTTGAAAGCTGGACAACTTATTAATCATAAGACGACCTTCTAGATTTTTAACTTCTCTGATTGATTCAACCTTATCTGAATTAGGATACGATCTAACAAATTTGATTAGATCAACGTCATTTCTTTTGCACATTGTTTTAATTGCAACAATTTGTTGATCATTAATAGGCTCTTTAAGAGTTTTGTTATCATCCTCATCGCTGTTAGCAAGCTCTTCTGCTGTTTGAACACGAATCTTTAATGCTCTTCTTAAAGCTTTCCCCTCTGCTCTGGTACATGCAGTAGAAACTAAGTGTTGGTTAAACGGAGATGGAAGTCTTTCTCCTACAACATCAACACATGCGCTAACAGTAATTAAATCATCTCCCATATCCCATTTTGCAAGACCTTCTCTGGTATTATCATATTTTCTAATTCTTAAAGTATGTTTAGCAGAAGCTTTTCCAGAAAATGCAAGTTTTGGTATCTCTAAAATTTCTGTATCAGACTCAATTATTTCCCCAAATACTTTTTCTGTTACTCTCCTGAGTCCGTCAGTCGTAGGAGCGCCACTAATTAATTCATGATTAGCTAATTGATCTAGAACATATTCAACCCATTTTGGATCTGTAGGCTTGGGTACTTTTGGTTCTTCTTTTAATTGAACTTCATCTTCAACAATTTCCTCAACCATTTCCTCTACAATATTCTTTTTAGACTTACTCATATTTCAAAATACCTCTTTCCTTCTTCTGGGAATGTTTTTTCAACCGAATCAATTATCTTTTGTAATTCATTCATGATATATCTATGGAATCTTTGAGAACCTCTTTTAACTAATTTTACTCTGACTAAAACCATTCCAGATGATAAAATTAATCCATTTTTAGATAAATCGGCAGCTTGTCTTTTTTTTAACTTTTCTTCACCATATACTGGTGAAAAATGCATTGGTCCATCTACCTCTATAGCCATACTTATATTTCTAATATAAAGATCTATATGGAACTTTTCATTTTTTAATATATGTTCTTTGTGCCTATCTACTCTGTATCCTTTAGAGACTAGGTATTCAAACATCTCTTTTTCAACCTTAGATCCAGTTCTAGCAGCCTCCTGTATAGCCTGACCGCCCTTTTTTAAAAATTCGGCCTTTTGCTCGTCTGTTTTTTTATTCCAGCATTTCCTTGCAATATCAGACCTATTCTCTAGCTCTGACTCATCCATTGAGTCCCAAACTGCCCCTTGGCTTTCGCTTATTTTAAATTTGGTTTCATCTGAATGTTTTTTTCCAGCAGTCGGATGACTTGTTCTTCCTTTTTCTAGAGCTATTTTTTGAGCTTCTGATTTATCTCTAGATTTTATACCTAGATTTTTAGCATCTCTTTTTACTTTATTTGGATATGTTCCTAGCATTTTAGCTATTTCACTCCAGCTTTTTTTATCTTCATAGTAATGCTTCTCGTAGTAAGCTTTTCTTATGGACTTTAAATCAGTAAAAAATTTTTCTTTACTCATTCTATCACCTTTAGTAGTTCATCTGGATTCCAATTGTAAACCGTTCCAATTGTTGGTTTAAATAATTTTGTTAGTATATCACTATATGAAGAGCTTTTTGATATAATATTAATTTCTTCATGTAAAAATATATTGCTTACTTGTTCATTATTAAAACTTTGTAAATACATCCATTCTAATTTATTCAAATACAAGTATTTTTTAAAAGCACAGAGAGAATTTAAACAACATTGAGAATTAAATAGTGATGTAGATATTAGGTGTCCTTTAAATGAAAATAGAGATTCTGCTTGAAAAATACTAAAATCAGCATGAGTAACTAATTTATTTTTTGTATTTTCTAATAAGAATAAATAACATCTATTTGTTTTAGACAGTTCGTTTAGACAGTTTACCATATTATATGAATTAACATCTTCTTGTAATGAATTTACTATTACTCCTATTTCTTTCATAATTTCATTTCCTCTATAATCATTTTGGCATAATCTTTATAAGTTTTAATATTTTTTTCAATTTTAAATTCTTTTTCTTTATTGACTGCGTTCTTGCAGATATAAAATAATTCTTTTGGGTTTCTCCATTGGTATTCTCTTTTATCATCTTGCATACTAAATGATATAGGTAGAATATCTGAGAACATACATGTCATATCCCATTCGTCATTTAATGATATTATGCCCTTTGTAGACTTGAAAACATTATTATATTCTGCTTCACTTATATTGCCAATATAGTATGGTGAATTAATTTTGTGCTTACCAATAATTTTTAGATTAAATTTATCACCAATTAAGTTTAGAGTGTTAATTATGTCTATACTCACATTTGATTTATTTGAAATAAAGATAAAATCTGAATTAAATTTTTTATCAAATTTACCTTCATCTGTAATCATTACATCATTATGAAGAAAAGGCATATAGTTGTCTTTTTCTTCGTTTATCATATTTATGACATAATCAAATAGTTCGTCAAATTTTGGATTTGTTAATTGATCTTTTATTAAGCATATTTTTATATTTGGATTTTCTTTTTTTACATAGTCTATGTATATATGATCTAAATTAGAACTATCAACAAATAGTAAATCTGGTTTAGATATTTCTATAAAGTCGAATATATTTTGTTTTTTTAAATCTATAAAAAATGCTTCATTTATTAATTTTTCTATTGCTTGTGCTAACCCAATTATTTTTGGATTATTTGTAACAGTAAAATATATTTTCATATTATTCCTTTTGCTAATTCTATGTCTTTGTAATTGTCAATATCAACCACTCTAGCATTTTTATCATTAAAAACATTAATTGAACCGCCGTAACTAATAATGCTATTTATAACTTCAAAACCAAATAGGTTATAGTTATTTGGATTCCAGCATATTTTTTTTAATAGTTTTAATTCATAACCTTTAAAGAATGATATTTGACCCCATTTAATTTCTAAATCATACATCATGTTTTCTACTGTAAGTTTATTATTTATAGTACATCCTACTTCGTTTTTTTTCATTAAAGTTTTTGATGCAACAATTCCAGAATTATTAAATTTAATACACTCTAGACATTTAGTATTGAATATCAAATCTCCATATATTAACAGTACATTATTTTTTGAAGCTCTTAGCCCCATACCTATTGACCTTGCTACATTGGTTGAATTGTATGACTCATTTTCGATTTTAATAATATTATCTGGAGAACTATTCATTAACTCATCAGACTGAAATCCTGTTATTAATATTATGTTTGCTTTTGGAAAAGTTTTGTTTATTTTTTCTAACTGCAAATCTAATATAGTTTTTTCTTTATAGACTTTTATTAAAGATTTAACCCCATAAGATTTCATTCTTTTTCCTAGCCCAGCGGCAGGAATTATTATATCTAATTCTGAAAAATTTTTATCTTGCTTTATAGTTTTAACGTATTTTGACATAATAAAATACAGGTTCCGATAAATGTTCTATTAGTTTAGATTTTAAATTTGATCTAATTTGATCTAATATTTTAGGATTAAATGGGTTTAGATGATCTGATTTTTTTACGAAGTACGGGAAAGAATCAATATATCCATTATCTAATCTTTGAATATAATATTCGTTAAATTCATTTTGTAAAAAAATGTCTGTTGTTAACATAATTTTATTTTCATCTTTCATAATCTTATTAATTATATCATAATAAGAATCTTTAATATGAACTCCGTCTTTAACAATAGCAACTAATGTAGAATTTGATATTTGTTCCCATTTGCTATTATCGTCTTTATCTATATTAATTACTTCAAACTTGGACATATATCAGTTGCCTCAAAAATAAGTTTACCAGCTCCAGTTTCATACTTTGATATTTTATCTTCTAAATTAATTTTAAATGCATTCCCTCCATGCTTTTCATGAGCAACCTTACTAACAATCATTCCGTTTAAATTATCTACAGGATTTGCAAAACAAAGCTGTTTCATTTTAATTAAAATAGCATCATTCAAATCTTTACTAAAACTATCAGGAACACTAAAATTAGTATTGAATACAACATAAAATGGATATGGATGTTTTTTACTTCCATCAAAAGTCACATCTACTAAATCCCTATTTGATAATTCATTATCGTATACGTTTTTCAAAGAATATTGATGAAAAGAATATGACTTTAATAACTCTAGTATCTGACTAGGTTTTATAGATTTTTCCCCATTTGATTCTATGTATGAGTTATACTGCTTGTTTATTACAGTGATTAATGAAGGTTTTATTTCTTGTGTATTTAATTGATTTAAGATTGATTTCAAATCTTGATATGTTGAATTTTTTTCTAAAAATAACATGACTTGATATGATACTTTTGTTTGCATCTCTACTATTTTTTTCCAATTTTTATTGGAATATTTTTTCATTAGTTCTTCGTGTCTATAAAATAGACATAGCCTACCATTGATTACTTTATACATATTTCCATCTGAATGGTTAAGCTCTAACACTTCTACGTCTGCATTTTCATAATCTTCTAATTTTTTTAAATCACATCCTATTTGTTTGTTTTCTTTTATTATAGAAAAAACACAATTTCTACAAGATGTGTGTACTTGATTTAATTCTACAGGCTCCATTAGACTTTCCTTGTTGCTTCAATATTAAAAACTGAATTGTTAACATTCATAAATTCTATCTTCCATCCTTTTTCTTCAAAAAAATTCTTTAGTTCTGTAACCGTATAGAAAGATTTTGTTTTTGAAAGATATTCATTTGAATAAGGATAATTTTCATGTAAAATTTTTACACAAACATCTAAAATATCAATTCCAGAAATCCTTATTTTGCCATTAATTCTTAATTTACTACAGACAATATTCAAAAAATCTTTCTCTTCAAAACCTAATACATTATCTACATATATTTGAGTAAAAAATGAATCTGGAATATTCATTAATTCACTTGTAGTTATATCATTATGATTTTCTTTGTTAGTGGTTATTCTTATATTATTCTCAATCATTAGTATCCTCTTATGTAATTTGTTTCAGAAGCATATCTAAAAATATTTTCCCATGATGTTCTAAATTTTTCTTGTCCGCAACAATAATTATCTACAAAATTTTCTGCGTTTTTTATTACATTCTTTTCAACTGCAAGTTGATAAATATGATCGCATGTATAATAGTCTTTTATTACATTTGCGAGATCATCTGGCAGTCCAATTATAATAGCATTTCTTAAAAGATGTTGTAAATCAAAAGATTCTTCTTTTTTAATATTAGGAATTATTACTGGTATTGATGATCTCATGCAGGTTAGTAGCAGATAGTCAATATTATTAAATAAATGTAGATAAACTTTTGCTTTGTTAATATCTTTTGTAATAAATTCTTTATTTAATCCTATCCTTGATAAATAAATATCTGGTATTTTAGGATCTACAAAAATAGAAGAAGGATTTTTGACATCTATTTTTTCTGGAATTAAATTAGGAATAATCATATTGATTGACTCTTGTCCGTACATCCAAGAGTTCATAATTAATTCATTTGTATGAACATTAACTAATCCGTGTTTCTTTATAGATTCTTGTTTAGAAAATTCATTAGGTGTTCCAAATAATTTGCGACTTACTGATATGGAACTACAATCATCAATAGATATTAAGTTAATATTTAATTGATTAGAAATTTTTCTTCCTATATCGTAAGACTCATTTCTTCTAAAGGTTAAAACTAAGTCTATAAATTTACATTTAAGATTATTAAGATCTGTAATAAAATTCAAATTATATGGTTTTATTTGAGGATTAAACCATTGTGGACCTCCTTCTAAGCTTTTAAATAAATAAAAATTGTGATTTGAGTTATTACATAGATTTTTAATATAATCATCTTCATATTGATTTATTATTAGTATATTTAATTTTCTTTCAATATTGTCAGTAATTGCATTTTCTATAATTTTTTCTATATACATATTAGTTGTTTAGCCTTATCAATAAATGACTTATGAATTTCCTGTGAATAATCAGACACTAATGATTTATTTTCTTTTATTCTATATCCATCAAATGCCATTTTCATTTTATTGCTTAAATCAGCAGATGAAGGTATCGTGTAATAGTTTTTATGTTTATAAAAATTGCTTTTAGTGCTACCCACAGAAATTTCATAATGTGATTTAATCTGGTAGTCATAGTTATTCAATAGTTTTACATTATCTAAGCATAAGCAAATTTTATTTTGATAAATAGATTTCAAAAAATTTATATCTGGCTTTGCATTAAAATTAACATGTATGTAAAAGTCTGAAAATTTATGGGACCAGTCTATTTCATCTTCGGAATTGGCAATTGCTACCGTTGGATAAAGTTCTTTAGATGAATATAAATTCATTTTTTCTTTAAATTCATTTATAAAATTTAGCAGATTTTTATCTGATGAATATAGAATTAAGGCAACATCATCTAATGATGTAAATGTAGAGTAGTAGGCTGATAGTATTTGATTTATTCCGCTCTTAGAATTTGTTGAAACTTCTGCATAGAATGTTTTTTTATTTCCTAAACTAATGTCTATTTTTTTATCTTTAATAGACGAAAGATTAACTGGATATGTATCAAAATTAAATATCTCTGTTTTTACTCCAGACTTTTTTAAAATTTCCTTTTCATGTTCTGAAAATACTACGATAGTATCGAATAGATTTAAATTTGAAACCCATCCTACATAGCTAATATCATGTTCAATAGAAGTCACCACTATATTTTTTTTGAATTTTCCATGATAGACTAAATTGTTTGGTATTCCATGCTGTATTAATATTTCAGGTTTTGAAACTTTTCTTTTTTCAAATTCAAATATTTCTCCATTGATTACAGAGTCAATAGATTGATTATACCATATATTTCTAGATGAAAGATTATTTTTATCTTCAATACAAAAAGCCAAGTTGTCTAATAAAGCCTTGCTTATTTTACCCCACGAATCAGTTTGTCTATAGGGTCCAATATATAAAATGCTCATTTAACATCTCCAGAATTATTTGTCAATTTAAGTCTTAGCTGATCTATATTAAATCTTTTTATAGCTTGATTTCTAAATTCTTTAAATACAGATTCTTGTGTAATTCTATCTAGAGTCTTATCAAAAATCCTTACTTCTAAATTTAATGATTTTATATATTGCATCATTTTATAATTGTAAAGATGGTATTGATCTTGCAATAACTCTGAAAATACCCATTCCATAAACTGAACATTATTTAAGTCTTTAGGATAATCGCTTGGTATTTCTTTTATTAACTGTTTAAAATTCCAAGGTAGTTTTTTATTGTTTGTTAAATCAAACCATTTTTCCCATACCTTAGCTGTTTTATCCCAATCGTATTTTTCTACACATAATGATCTAGTTCTAAGTCTTTTTTGTTTTATTTTATCAGGACTTATTTTAACAAAGTCTTTCATTATTTTTAATAGTCTTTCATTATTTGGTCCTGATCTATCAGCATTAGTTTCAATTTCCCTATAAAGATTTGGCGATATAGGAAACCCATCGGTACTTAATACTATATCTTCCATAGCAGAATAATCTATAGAGGCTATAGGGACACCACATGCAGCAGCTTCCACTTGAGGCATACCAAAACCTTCACAAATTGCATATTGAATATATAGGTCCATTAGATTGTAAATATTAATTAAATCTTTATGTTCAATTCCATCAGAAACGCCTGGGAATACACAAGATTTATTTCCACATCTTTTACAAACTGTTATCGCGTCTTTATATATCGAACTAAAATAATGATTACATAACCTGCATTTATATGTACATAAAATTTTTGATCCTAATCCAAATTCTGTAATTAAATCTGAAAACTCCCATCCCATTTTTTCTGGATAGCTGGTATGTATATACAAGTATGATTTGCTAGAAATCTCTATAGGACTTGTTTTTAAAAACTCATTAAATGTTTTCATTAGTTCAGGAAACATTTTACGTTTTTGGTTTCTCATAACCGTTCCAAAAACAATGCTATCTTCTGGAATACCAAAAGATTTTTTATGTTTCTTTTTATTAAGAATAATATCAAGTTCATTTTTATTAACTCCTGGGTAAGCACAATCTACAGGAGCTAATCTTCCATTCGTTTGATTTTTAAGAGTTTTTATTCCATACTCTGAATAGGCCAAAAGAGTATCACACCTATTAAAAAGATTATAAATCCAATCCACTTTTTGTGGAGCGCTATCTATCGTAGGCATCCAGACCCAATTAAAAAATGGTAATAATGCACTATCTGATATATAGGAATCCATCCACGGATCACGATATGTGGCAACTATATCTGGTTGAAATTGAACACAGATCTCGTCGAATTTTAAAACACCCCATTGCACTAGTGCTTGTTTATGATGTTCTGCATATTCTTTTTCATTGCTTTCTGGAGCTACTCCAACAACCTTCCACTTAGAATCTTTAAAATCAGATGTTTTTGCATAACATGCTAATTCTAAAATTTCATATTTATTTGTATCATGAAGTCTGCTTATTACTTCTTTTGAATATGTCCCAAATCCAGAAGCTAGTTTGTGTGACTCTGTTAAAAACAGTACTCTTTTTTTTCTATTCATTACAGTTTGCTTTTCTCAATTTTTTTACTAGGTTGTAAAATTTATTTTTTACAGAAGAAGGGGATTGTTCTAGAATACTACAAATTTCTCTAAATTTATATCCTTCCACCCTTAAATTTAATATTTGTTTTTCATCTTCTGTCATTTCGCTGGTATAACATTCCCATAATTCTGTATCAAGATTTTTTGAATAAAATTTATCAGAAACATCTTGCAAAGGTACATTTTTATGTTTATTATAGTTTTTTATTTCTCTTATTATAGACCATCTAATTGGTCGCCAAGCATATGTAGATATGACATTTCCAGATTTTACATCATATTTTTTTAGGGCTTTCCATAAACCTATTCTTCCAGCATCCATATAGTCTTGACGTTCTGTATAATTTTTAGGTTCAAAAGAATTTACAATTCTGGCTACCAAACCCATATTCTCTTCTATTAGCTCATCCATTCATTTATCCTTATTATATGCATTGATTTAATTTTTGTACACTTTTTAATAAAAAACTTCCTTTCTTTTTATCTCTATTTCCTCTAAACAATAATATTTTTCCAATAGAAACTTTATCTTTTATTACTTTCCAATCTTCTGAAAAAGCTGTGACACTATCTAAGCAGCATGTATTATCACTGATTTTTAGAAAAGCCATAACATTTCCTTTATTTGGACCTCCTTTTATTTTCCATTCTCTAACATCTGTTACTTGTGCAGCAATAGCTATTGTTTTACATTCAAATCCTTTAATATATTCTCTACATGTACAGTTAGCATCTATTGTATCATATTCGTCGATTTCTGAACAAGTAAGCTCAATTCCAAGAAGCTCTCTTTCTTGCCTTGCTCTCCAAGACCATTTATCAATAAGTTCATACGGTGGAGATTCAATACTTATAATAGAACTTTTAATAAAATCTATATTCTTATCTGTCCATGCGGTTCTTCTTCTAATTTTTATATCATCAATAAGTCTTTCTAGTCCTTCTTTAAAAGTTTTAGACTTATCTTCTGACAAAAACTTTTTGTCTCTGTCTTTGATATCTTTATAAATATTAAAGTCATAAAGCATCTTTGACCTATGTAGTCCATAACAATCAAAAACACCAGCTTTAATCATAGACTCAAATGAATTTGATTTAATAAATCTCCCAAGCCTCATTAAAAATTCTTCCCATTCCATTTCATCTACATTAATATTATTAGTGGTAATGTAGCCATGAAGTTGGTCGTAAACGCTTTGTCCAACATTTTTTACATTAACGATTCCGAATGTTGGCTTATTATCAATCAGTTTAAATTTAGGACTTAAATTCTTGATAGAAGGAGGAATAACATCTATATCCATTATTCTAGCATTATTAACTAACTCACTTATTTCAATAAATGGTTTTGGTTTTCCATCAGCATGTCTTAGGTAAGAAGTGAAAAATGCTCTTGGAAAATGAGCTTTAGCATAAGCTGTTTGATAACCATTATACGCATAGCTAATACTATGACTTTTGTTGAATGAATATTTTTGGGATTTTTCAATCCAGCTAAAGATTTCTACTGCTTCTTCATTTGTAAAATTACCTATATCTTTAGCGCCCTGTAAGAATTCTTCTTTAACTTGAGCCATAAGATCAACCTTTTTCTTACCAATAGCCTTTCTAAGGTTGTCTGCTTGCTGCAAAGAAAATCCAGCAACAAGCTGTGCTATCTGCATAGCCTGTTCTTGATAGACCAAAATACCATAAGTACTTTTAAGTACAGGCTCTAGATCTGAGTGAAAGTATTCAACAGGATCTTTCTTTGATTTCCTATCAATATAATGTTGAGTCAATGATTTACCATCAACAATAGCATCACCGCATCCCGGCCTAATGATAGCAATAAGATCGGAAAGCTCTTCAATGTTTCTTGGTTTAACTTCTCTTGCCTTGCTTTGTCCTAATTGAGACTCAAGCTGAAAAACACCTTTTGTATTTCCCTCACACAACATATCCCATGTTCTAACACAGTCTAATGGCATTTCTTGGATATTAGGATTAAATACTGGAAGACCCTTTTCATTCTTTTCAAATTTACATCCACAGGGATATTCGATATAATCGCTCATTATTTTGGTAGTCCGCCTTAAAATTATATTTCTACATCTTTAAAACTATTCTTGAATTTTTCTATAGAAGATTGTTTTCTATGGAATTTCATAAACCTAGTAATTATAGCTGCCTCTTCAAGAACATCAATTAATGCGTCATGAGCGACACCTGTTGCTTTCATGTTAAAAAACTTTCTCCAAGTATCCATTTTATAATCGAATGGCTCTTCAAGATTTTCAAACCACCAAAATAAATTATCCATAGCATCAAGCTTAGTGACTTCTGAAAATGGCATTTTAATTTTATGTTTATCGCAAAGTCTTTTTGCTATAGGAATATCGAACCCTGTAATATTATACCCTGCTGGAATCGGTTGAGGAAACCATTGTCCCGGTTTTTTATCAACTGTATATTTTGAACACCATGTAGAAAAGTTTTTCCATGCGACCTTCTCAGTCACTCCAGTTTTCCATTTGTCTAAAACTTCTTCAAAAGAAACACCATAGTTATCTGCGTGCCATTGAATTGTTTTTTCTCGCTGCTCTGTTAAATAGTCTTCTTTATTAATACCATCCGGCTTAATAATAATATTAAAAGATTGGTCTTTTTTAACTTCTAAAGTTTCTGGATCAATAGGAACAGCAGCAAGTTGAACTGGATTACATGTTTCTCGATCTGGAGAGTCTGTTTCAAAGTCAAAACAAATAATCCATCTAGTATTTTTAGGCATCTTCTTTCTCCTTTTCTACATGTAGCTTTTCAAAACGCATAGATCCTTGTTTCAAATCAATATGATTCTCAGTTTCACCTTTTGTTTGACCAAGAAGGTTGTCAAAAGAAACACACATTTGCGACCAAGATTCTTCGTCAATAATAACCTTTGTAATAAAAGGATATTTTAAAGAAAGTTGAATCATATCTTGTCTAAAATTTAACATTAGTTTTCACCTCCAACTATGTTTACAACGTCCATAACTTTATCTAATCCTCTAATTGCTAGACAGTCTAATTTTAAAAGTCCTACTTCTTCACAGCTTGGACCTTCAAAACCAGCTAACATTCCTTTACCTTTATTATCCAAAACCATTGGGCAAGACTTGCTAATTGGATCATTAGAGATAACAATTCCAGCAGCGTGTTTTCCTGCAATAATTTTAGTATGTTCTATACGAATAGCTTGCTCAAATATTTTTGCAAATCTTCCTTCTAGCTTATTGTCTTTTAGATAACACCAGTTTTTTAACTTGTCTGGGGTATTTTCTAATGCCCAAATAATACTAGATGAGTATCCATATTCTTCTTCAATATCTTGTAGTTCATCTGAAACGCTTGCGGGTTCAGGCAGACACTTTGTTATTGCCTTTTGTTCTTCAAAACTTATATTCCCTCTTGCTGCCATAGTCCTAGTCAAAGCTGCTTTGCCCTTTAATTTTTGAAAAGTTATAATTTGAGCAACATTTTCTTCTCCGTACTTATTTTTAATATATTCAATTGTTTCTTCTCTTGCAGCTTTAGGAATGTCAAAGTCAATATCAGGCCAAGATATTTTTCCAGGCGCATTTCTACCAGCGTTATAAAATCTTTCAAAGATTAAATTATAAGGTATAGGATCGACTTGGGTGATACTTAATAAATTGGAAACCATACATCCAGCAGCACTTCCTCTTCCAGGCCCAGTTATATATCCTTTACTTCTTACAAACTGAAGAATGTCGTCTACAATTAAAAAATAACTTGATAAACCAATTGATGTGAATATATCTAATTCACTATTTACTCTTTCTCCATATTTAGAAAATTCTTCAGAAGTATTATCTATATTTGCCATCTGTTTTTTCCAACCATTCCTGCACAACTTCCTTAAATATTCTTCTGGATTCATATTATCAGGACATTTAAATTCTGGAGGTTGCGGAGATTTTGTAATATCATAGTCTTCACACATATCCAAAATTAGATTTGTATTTTCAAGCTCTTCATCTGTGTGAAATACTTTCATATCGT
Source organism: Promethearchaeota archaeon (assembly GCA_013375485.1). Taxonomy (GTDB): domain Archaea; phylum Asgardarchaeota; class Lokiarchaeia; order Sigyniarchaeales; family SOKP01; genus Loki-b32. Next base: position 21,603 of record JABXKB010000027.1, read on the forward strand.
CATATGATGGTATATGATAATTGTTAGATACAAATGATGTTTTTAAAACATTACTTGCTGTACCACTTTTTAATTCTCTTTGGACTTGACTTATAGTTTTTTTTAAAGCAGTACATAGTAGAACTCTTTGGTCTTCTGCATCTTCTCTTCTACAGTAATGAGCATCAGGAGTTGCAACACAAGGTATACGAGCTACTTTAGAAATCTGCCTAAGAGCATTTGCTACCATACCAGCAAGTTTATTAATCTTTGAGTCAATTAATTGAATTTCAATAAAGAAATTTCCTTTACCAAACATCAACTCTAAATCTTTAGCTTTTGCGACACCCTTTTTCATCCAGTCAGGATCTAGTCTTTCGCCTTCTGTTATTGCATTTGCTAAAGTAGAACCTAAATGACCGCTAAAAGAAATCAGATTCTTTTGTGATGCAATAGCTGCAAGTATATCAATATCAACCCTTGGCTTATGATAAAAGTGTTGTTTTTTATTAGAGATAGAAACCAAAGATAATAAGTCATTCCACCCCTTTGCATTTTTAGCTATAACAACTTGATGATTTAATTTTCTGTTATCTTTAACTTTTTCAGTAGCAAGACCATTACATATGTACATTTCACAACCCAATAATGGTTTAAAGCCTGAGGATCTTAATTCATTTGAAAAATCAACAGCACCGCTTACATTTCCATGATCCGTTAATGCACAAGAAGTGGAACCTATTTCTTCTATTCTATCTGATATTTCATTACACTTGCTAAGTCCATCTAGTAGTGAATATTCACTGTGTACATGTAATGGGGTGTATTTCATTTAATTCCTTTATTTTTAGTTTTTGACAGTTAAACTTAATTTCCATACCATTTGATTCGTCAATCTCACCTTTTCTTAGACTCATTGATTTTTTAAAGTATTCTTTTTTATCAATCCATCCAACAACCCACGCTCTCTTAGGCATATCATTAATAAATTGTACTCTGACAAAAATATATCTATCGAATTTTTGTCTAGAATTATAGCTTTTGACTATGCATTCATGATAAGGTTTTGGTTCAACACTTGTAAAGTCTGTCTTTACCTTATAAGAATTATCTTCACAAATTAAATTATAGTCTTTATTTTGTTTTTCTGAACATTCCAATATAGACATAACTATTTCTAATCCTATTAAATCTTTTATTGTAAAAAAGTCTACGGATGATTTTATTAATCCATTTTCAAAAGCTTTTTGACAAGATTTTTTAATAATATCTTTTGTGATTTCTACTTCTAACATTAGTCTTGAACCTTTCCTCCACCAGAACCATATCTTCCATGTGAATGTTCTGGATGAATATAATTTTCAGTAACCCATTCAATTCCATTTTTTTTAATCATATATCTAATCTGCTCACATTTTGTCATATTTTCACCATATTTTGTTCTTTGTCCTGGTCTTTTCTCTACAATAGGTAATACATTTTCAGAATCTTCAAAAGTTGTCATACCACAATGACATAAGTACTTACAGAAAAACCCTTGTTTTGGATTTACTTCTGGGATAGTTTTTGGTTCTTTTGTGTCTCTGATATATTCAAATCTTTTACGAATTATCTCTTCTGTTTTTTCTAAATCAGAATCTTGATAATGCACCGTAAATGGTCCACCTTGATTAATAAAGTAGATAGACATAAGGAATGTATGAACATCTGGATACATATGCTTACATGCATAATGATACAATCTTAGTTGTGGATTG
>JABXKB010000028.1 GCA_013375485.1 Promethearchaeota archaeon
AGTAATTTACAAATGAGAAAAGATGTAATTACAATAAAAAATAATCTTAGTGAAGGAATTTCAACTTTGCAAAAAGATTTCAAATTTTCAATAAAAGAAAAATTAAATGAATTAGATATGTATATTGACGACAAGTTCGAAGTATTTGACTCACACCAAGAATATCTTAAAGAATTATTTAATAATATTAAAACTGAACTTGATAATCAATTTAAATTGTTGATTAAACAAAGAATAGATGACAGCTTTGATCCACCATTGAGACAATTTAATGAACAATTAGAGATTCTAACTAAAACAAATTTGCAAAGTTTAGAATCTTCTAAAAGTCTAAGTCAACAGATTACTATTTTAGAAAGTTTATCTCGAAATGTAAATTCAATAGGAGAGTTGACTACAGACAAATTAGATAAAAATATAGGAGAGCTTTCAGAAAATTTTACTAAAAATACTAATAAAATTATTGGTAATTTTATCAATTTAAATAAAGACACAAAAACTTTTCTTTCAAATTTAAAAGCCGCTATTATCTTATTAGAGAGCTCAAAGACCCCACTCCAAAATAAATTAAACGCGCAAGAGACTGAAATCAAAACCCTTCAGAAAAATTTAATAGAATTAAAAAAAGATAATCAAGATCTATTGAACAAGATAGAAAAATTACAAAAAAAAGAGGAATAGGTAAAAATGACTAATGATAAATCTAAGGAAAAAATTGTAGAAGGAAAAATAATCATTAAAAAGGAAGCTTTTAGAAATATGCTTACTCATGTATTACGTTTTGGCAATGACGCATTAGAAGAAAGTATAGAAGTAATGGGAATCTGTTTAGGAAAATATGACAATGATGAGGAAAAAGTCATTGTGGAAAATGCAGTTCCTCTAACTCACGGAGATAAAGCAGAGATTGGATTTGATAAAGATAGTTATGATTTATTCACTGAGATTGGCAGAAAATATTCCTCAGATTTGATTGGATATTACCATTCTCACCCTTCATGGGGATTATATTTATCAGAAAGTGATTTAAATAATTTACAGTATTTCCAAGGAGAAAAATTTCCCTTTGCTTTTGTAATTGTATTTGATCATACACTTATGGGTAAAGATGAAAAACTTGGATTTGAAATTTACAGATTAGATGATTATTTGAAAGCTGACAAATACCATATAGTACCATTTGAAATTGAAATCCCAACCTCATTAGAGTATTATAAATGGGTTCAAAAATTTTCGGAAGATTTTCAGAAAAGAAATCCTATTCTTATAAAGGAAATAAATGAATTTGTTGAACCACCTCCAGGAGAATTACAAGAAATCCCTATAACTGAAGAAACAATTGTGGGTGAAGAACAAATCACAGATTACTTACAGATGGATTCTATTATTTCAGGTTTTCAACAAGGAACTGAAAATTTCTCTCAGGAGATTACAGATATGATAAAAACTCAAATTGGAGATTGGATTGATGATATACATCAAGGAACTTCTAAAGGAACTGAATATATAGGTAAAGCACTAAGTAAGATGAAAGAAGCAATATCTTCGGGACTTATAAAAGTTGATAATTGGTTTAAAAAGACCTTAGATGAAACTGTTAACCAATTTAAAAAAAGTGTTTCTAAATACGTTGATACGCGAGTTGAGGCTAATAGAGCGCTCACAGAGAATATTACAAATATAAAAGATAAATTAATTGGAGATCTAAACAGAACAATTGAATATAATTTAGAAAATATTAATAAAGAGCTGGAAATTTTAGGAAATTCAGTCTCTGAAAAAGTAAAAGAAAGTTCGCAAATGGTCTTACGTATTGAAGATTTAATAAGAAATTATAAAACGAGCATAACAACTACAAATGATCAGATGAATTCCTTAGCTGGAGATATTGAAAATAAGATAGAAACTTCGTTATCACCACTACAGAAAAATGTGGATGAAAAAATTGAAAAATTGAGTACAGAATTACAACCTTTCAAAGAATATAACTCAGAAATAAAGACTTTGCTCGAAAAACTCCAAAAAATTATTACAGGCTTCAGAAATTTAAGTTGAAATTAAATTCAAAAGAATTGTAAACTCGAGACTTTCGATATCTGTAATTTGTACTTGGGTATATTAGTATTAAGCCTTTTTAATTCATTTAACTTAGCTATTTTACTTAAAACTCTCCCAATTTTATCAACCTTAATATCCACACCATAGCTATCTTTTAAAACCGAGTTGATCTTATAGGATGATAAAATCACTGTTTGAGATATGTTCCTCTCTGCGAGTAATTCAATAGCTTTTTTAACTAACTTAATCAGGCGTTCTCTGCTTTCAACTTGAATTTTTTCCATTTTTAAAGTAACAATATACAGTTCCTATATTTAAAATTATATCCGAATGCTTTTAAAATTTGCATCTAGAAATTAAATTTTACTTAATATACTATCTTTAATTTTTATTTTTATATTACAATTAGGTTTATATGAAAAAAAATGATTTATTTATATAATGTCTGGTAAGCAATCTAAATCTTCAAAAAAGTCAAAAGGTTCTGAAGCAGAAACCAAGAAAAAACAAGAGAAATTTAAAGCACTAAAATTACCAAAAACCTCAAAACTGGGGAAAGGAGTGGTAAAGAATAAGGTTAAAGACTATTCTTCAAGACAAAGAGGAAAGTTAAGTACTTTTAAATCAAAAGTTAAAACTGGATTTTATACTAAGATTGTCCATCAAGAGGTTTACATTAATGGCCAAGAACCAAAATCATATTCCTTCGAAAAGAAATTTTTCGGATTATATTTTATATTTATTTTTTATTCTCTAGTATTAATTACGGCAATAAACTTTCCAGAAAGTAATTGGATTAATATTTTAATGTTTGGGAATCCTTTTGCATTTTCAAATACAATTGTGGCTTTTTTTCTAGTTTTATCCTTTCTCCTTAGTATAGATAAATTAAGAATCTTCATTTTTGAAAAACACAGTGCTATTAAACAATTAATATTCTATTGTGGTCTTATTTCATCACTATACATCTTTTTTCTATACATTGGAACAGGCATTAACTTTATGACGTATTTATTAACGTTAGCGATGATTTGGTTATTCTTATTAAGTAGTAGATTTTATATATATTCAAGAAAATTCTCGACAAAAATCGAAGCAAGATTCATTAAAAAGTATTCAGCTCCAAGATATTTTTTTGCTGTTATAATTCCTTTTTTTATTTTAGCTATACTTGTTATCATTTCATTGTTTTATAGAAGTTTCTTAGTATTCCTATCTTTAGATTTCTTTGGTTCTAATGATCCAAATAGTGCTGTTGCTGTTTATAATCTAGAAATGACGAGGATTATGCCCTTGATTTACTTTAGTTTAGTGATGACACTAGTCTTCATCATCTTTGAATATGTGTCTACTAGACGTCGAGCTGAGACTAAGAGAGCTGGAACATTCGACAATTTTACTTTTTCAATGATAGTTTTCTTTATTTTTTTCTTTCAAATTTTACAAATTAGTATCTATATGTTAATGCAAGATGAAACAATAACTGCGTTTAAAGCAACAATAGGAACAACTGGTTATGTTTCATATATTTTTGTATTCGAATTTATCATATCAATGTACTTTTTATATCGAATAGTAAAGAAACTTGGTAAAACTCTTGGATGGCGTATACTTATCTTCAAAAAAGATGGCTTAATTCTCTTGTGTTTAGGTTGTGTACTTGCTCAAACACTAACACGCTTCTCTCTTGCAAGTGATATACCAAATCAAATAGTAACTGATGTGGGGGTAATTTTAATGTGGGATAAATACATTATCTCAGTGCTTATGATATTTTTCTTAGGTACAACATTATTAATTTACTATATTAAACCCCATGAAACTTCAATGTTTATGAGATTACAAAAGGAAACTGTTAATGAAGAAGAAAGAAGCTTAGACAAGGTATATACAATTATAAGGAATGAATATATACGAAGGGGTGAAGCCTATCCTATTGAAATAATTGAACGTGAATTAATTAAAACCACTCATTTATCTAAAGGAAATGTTTATGATCTTCTTGAGCAATTAGCTAAAAAAGATATGGATATAATGATAACGGAAGAAAAAAAGAAATTAGGTAAACCAATAAAGATGATTGATTTTGTTTCTGTTACTGAGCAATTTGAGAAGAAAGGAGTTGCAGCACAAAAAGCTAGAAGATATCTTAGTGAAAGAATATTTGAAAGAGCATTAGAAGGTGAAAGTAAGACGAGTAGATTGGTTAAAGGAGAAGAAGAAGGTGAAGCGGCAGATAGTTTTATATCCTCTCTTTCTGCAGGTTATGGCAAAAAACAAAAAGATAAAGTAATTTTTCAAAATAAATTAATGGAAACCCAAATTTCTTTTAATGCTGATGATCTTTCTGAAGAAATAAATCAATTAATTATACAAATTATAAAAAAGGAGTATAATTTCCGAATAGAAAATAAAGAGAAATATCCTGTTCTATATATTCCCATTTCTGAAATTGCTTACCAAATAGAGCGAAAAACTAAAATTTCCCCTGGAGAATTATATCCCATTTTAGAAAATATCAGTAAAACGGATATAGAACTTACTTTGTTCGATAATCCTGAAGTACAAGAGGATAAAATGATTAAATTTCTACCTTACTCAGATGATAGTATGTGTTACTCATTAGCTATTTTTAGACCGGAAGAATACAAAGAATGTAGAGTAATTTTAATGAAAAACTTCTTGAAATCTCTCAAAACTAAAAAAGAGAAAAGAATTATTTTTCAATTAAGGAAAGAAATTCCAGATCAAACAGAAAATCAAAAATCCTGGATTGAGCTGCTTAATAATTTATATAAATATTATCCAATATACACAGAACATATCGTTCAAGTCCCAAATACACAGAAGTTAATAAAACAGTTAGAGAAATGGAGAAAAACTATTGAAGAGAAATATACCTTAGCATAATCTAAAAACTCTATAATATTCCTTATTTTAATTTGTATTATTTTTTAATATTGTAATTCAAGCTAAAGTAATAGAAACTTTTAGAAAACAAATTTCTTTTAATTAATTAAAAAAACTTGTATTACCAATATGACAAATTCGTCTACTATAGAAAAGACTAAATCTTCATTAAAAATTTTTTCGGGGTTATCTTCTTTTCAAATGCTTGCGATGTTTAGGAGAGGTCTGTTCTACACATATTTATCAATCTACATGAGAGAATTCTTAAATATGTCTGTTTTTGAAACAACACTCTATGCTACGATTCCAATGATAATGAGTATAATATTCCAAAACTTTGTATGGGGACCAATTAGTGATAAATTTCAGCGTCGTAGGACTTTAATTATATTAGGAGAGATTTTAGCCGGAACTGGGACAATAACTGTTTGGTATATTCACTTTTTACTAGCTAACGCTCATACAGCAGGATATGGAATCAAAATCGGTGATGTTATTTTTAGTTCTTTGTATATTTCAGGTTATGTTATTATAATAGGTCTTAGTCTTGTAGAAATGTTTTGGTCGATGTCAAACATCGGTTGGAGTGCTTTATTGAGTGATTTATACCCATCTGAAAAGCGTAGTAAGATTATGGGACAATTAACAAGCCTAGGTGGCTTAGGAAGGATAATCGGAATATTTATTGGAGGTTTCTTATATGATGCTGGATTTGGGTTTAGGAATGGAGCGCTTTTTATAATAGCTTCATTTGTAATGTTTATTTCAACAATTCCAATGTTCTTTACACCAGAAGGAGGTGTAAATATTGACTTACCCGAACAAGAAAATTCATTAGAGATAACTGATAATAATCAAAATCATATATTGATCTTTATCATATTCACTATGGCATTGATTTTTATTAACTTTGGAAGAAATAGTATAGCTGTTCCTTATCCTCAATATCTCTCTTTAGATTCTGGGTTTAATGTGGGTAGTATAATGCTAAGTTTTATCGCAAATATGCGATCATTAGCCACACTGGTAATAGGATTTACGGCAGGATTCTTAAGTAAAAAATTTGGACATTCAAGAACATTAATAGTAGGAACTTCTATTGGGATCATTGGTTTAATTATCACTGCAACTACAATACATTTACAGTTGATTTTTGCTGGAGCATTTTTAATTGGAGCTGCAGAAGTTATTATATATGCGTCATCTTATGCAATAGCTTCGGTTTTAATTCCAGCAAGGATGCGAGGAAAACTATTTGCGGTATATAATACGACTTTTTTCCTCAGTTGGGGTATTGCAGGGACTTTTATTTCAGGTCCTCTCATTGATTCATTAATTAGTGAAGGAAAGAGTGAAGTTTTCGCTTATCAAATGGCTTTCTTGACTGGTGCATTAATTTGTCTTCTTGGACTATTTATTTTTATTGCTTTGAAAATTTGGATAAAAATTAAGAAAAAAAGTAATCCACCTAATTTATAGATTAAAATTAAAAGAAAAAAAAAATTTCATATTAATTAATTTTTACAGCATTCTTCACATTTTAAATCGTCCAATGGAAGATAACCACAATTTGGTCCCATGTAACATTCAAATTGATTTTCTTCTTCATTGAATACCATATCTTCCGAACAACATTTAGGAAGTGTTTCTATAACCTTACCACATCCACTACATTTATATAATTTCAATTCTTATTCACCCTTCTCAATAATTTTATTCAATTACTTCCATCGGATTACCATGATGTTCAGGGATTTTTTGTGCACCACACGATGCACCCATCCAACAGACTAATTGATCACCTTCTTTATGCATCGGTTGTCCGCAATGCTTTGGAAGTTCTTGTTCTAAACCACATTCTTTACATTTTAATTTTCCCATTTTTTTATCATCCTCTTTTTTTTGTATATTTTCTTTTATGATTTCTTTTTTTTCGCTTTTATCAGAACCTTTCATTTGCATTAATTTTGGATCCATAGCATTATAATTTTTAAATCTTTCAGGATCTAATTTAAAGTGAGCTTCACAGTTTGGATTACAAAAGTGATATATTTTACTGTTATACTCATATTCAATTGCGCGTCTCGGATCAATTTTCATTCCGCATACCGGATCCACAACTTTTTCTTGAGAAATTAACAATCTTTCTTCTTCAATTTGCTGAGGTGTTTTAGGCTCATATCTCTTTAAGAACAAAGCATTTGTTACCACTGAAACTGAACTAGTTGCCATAAAAACAGCTGCTAGATAAGGGGGTAAAAACAATCCAATTAAACCATATAACACACCAGCTGCGATTGGTATTCCAATAACATTATATATAAAAGCCCAGAATAGATTTGTTATCATTTTTTTGTAAGTTTTTTTAGACAAATTAATTGCAGAAACAACATTTCTTAAGTCTCCTCTCATAAGGACAATATCTGCAGTTTCAATAGCGACATCAGTTCCAGAACCTATAGCAATGCCTACGTCTGCTTGAGCTAATGCTGGAGCATCGTTTATCCCATCGCCCACCATCCCAATAATTTTATGATCTCCAGATTCTTGAAGTTCCTGAATAGTTAAAGCCTTTTCATTTGGTAGAACTTCTGCTAATATGTGTTGTTCATCGATTTTTAACTGTTTACCAATACTAAGTGCTGTCTGCATATTATCCCCTGTTAGCATATAGATATCTAAGCCAATCTCCCGTAATTTGTCTAAAGCATAAGGAGCTTGGTCTTTTATTTTATCAGAAATCCCTATTATACCCCTAACTACATCCTCAATACTTATTAAAATTGTAGTTATGCCTTGCTGCTGATATTCATTAAATTTAATTTCATAATCTTTCAATGCTATGTTATTATCTACCATTAATTTATCATTTCCTATGAGAACATCTTTCCCTCTAATTATTGTTTTAATTCCTTTCCCTGGTATTGCATCAAATTCTGTTGGTGATTCAAGAGATAAAACTCTTTGATTTGCCTCTTCAATGATAGATCTTCCTATAGGGTGTTCAGAACCCATTTCTGCACTTCCTGCATAAATTAAAAGTTCATTATCATCGAAACCAGAACCTTTTAATTGTTTTTCGGTAAATATTATTGATACTTTCGGTTTACCTACAGTTAAAGTACCTGTTTTATCAAACACTATGGTATTAATTGTATTTATCGATTCTAAAGAATCACCTCCTTTGATTAAAAGTCCGCTTTCAGCACCTTTTCCAGTACCAACCATCACAGCTGTTGGAATTGCAAGTCCTAAAGCACAAGGACATGCAATTACTACCACTGAAGTGAACACAAGGAGAGATGATTCAAGTCTAGTTGCTTGGAGTACCGGAAATATCTGAGTTCCAATAAAAAACCAATAAATAAATGAAATAATCGCAATTATAATAACTAAGGGTACAAAATAATTACTAACCTTGTCAGCTAATTGCTGTTTGGCTGCTTTCCTACTTTGAGCTTGTTTTACAAAATCAATAATTTGAAATAATAATGTGTCTTTTCCTATTTTCTCAGTTATCATATGAATTAAACCCGTTTGGTTCACTGTTGCTCCAATTAAGTCATTGTCAATTTCTTTTTTAACATATTTACTTTCCCCGGTTATCATTGACTCATCAACTTTAGTTTTTCCTTTAATTACTTTTCCATCAACAGGAATTTTTTCACCAGGCCTTACAACTAATATATCTCCTACTTCAATTTCTTCAATAGGAATTTCAATTTCTTCACTTCCTTTTAAGATGGTTGCAGTTTTAGGTTGCAGACCTATGAGTTTTTTAATAGCTTCAGAGGTTTGTCCCTTAGTTTTATGTTCAAGGTATTTTCCAACTAATAAGAAAGTAATTATCATACTCATTGCTTCATAAAAAGTTTTTCCTGAAATAAAGAATGTTGTTAAAATAGAATAGATCAGCGCTGTAGTAGTACCTAAAGCGACTAATACGTCCATGTTTGTAGACTTATTCTTCAAAGATTTATATGCTCCAATCAAAAAGAAAGAACCAGAAATAATATAATTAGCTACTGCAAGAAAAAAGAGGATTAAATTCCTTTCGAAAGATTCCGCTACAAACCAACTAATAGGAGTGATAATTACTGAAAATATAAGTGAAATTAACATAATACGTAAGCGATATCTCATTTCTTTCTTATGTTTAATAATTTCTAAGTCCATAACTCCCGCAGATTTTTCGATATTATAGCCTAATTGTTTAACTTTAGAATACACTCCATTTTCTTCAATCATCAATTCATTGAATTCTATAAACATCTTAGATGCTTCATAATTCCCTCTGATATCATAAATTCCTTTGATTTTTTTTATATTATTAATAAAATTTTCAAATTCACTTTCAGAAAGTCTATCTACAACTTTTAAATCGATTTTTGCTAGCGATGCCTTATATCCAAGATCCCTTATTGCTTCTTTAAAGGCAATAAAATCAGTGGTTTTTGGATTATACTCAACTGTTGCTTCCTCGTTAGCAAAGTTTACAACTGCTGTATTGACACCCTTAAGACTATTTAACTTAGTTTCAATCTTTAAAGCGCAATTAGCACATGTCATTCCACTAAGTTTAATATTTACATTTTCTTTAGTTTCTGTCATGTTAAATCACTTTTATCTCATATTTTTATTACCAAATGTGTTAATTATACCTTTTGTTTATATTTTGTAAATTAAATCTTCTTTTTGTTTTCAAGGTATTTCATCTTTAATCGTTTATGTTATTAAACTTCAATTTTTTGAAAAAAAAACCAATTATCTTAAATTATATCTCTTCTCCACAGTAAGGGCAAAATTTCAAAGATCTATCATCTAATTTTTGTCCACATCTATGACAAAATTTAGCTTTTCTTAAATTCATATCTTCAATATTAATTCTATTGGGGTTTATTGAATTTTTTTCAGAATTTTCATTCTTTAATTGATTCTTTGAAGTAGAACGGCTATAACAATGAATTAAAATGTATGTTAAAAAAATAATTGCTATTAATATAGCCCCTACTCCTAAATTAAAGAGGGTTAAAGGTTTTAAGTTAACTCCTTCGGGAATTGAGTTTATTAGTAGGATATTTTCTAGGTTTAATAATTTAATTGAGGCTGCATTCAAATCAGAAATAAAAATTTGTGCGAGTTGTGGACTTAAACTTTATAAAGATTATCACACTGAAACAATTCATGAGAAAGAAATGAATTTTTGTTGTATTCATTGTGCAAAAGTGTATAAAGAATCTTACAATAAAAATTGAAATCGGTTTTATAGTTTTAGCTAAAAGACGATTAACTATTAAATAGAATTCAAGTTTTAAAGAAAATAAAAAAATTTATCTTTTTTTCATTTCCTATGGTTTAAAGTCTTATGTTCGCTCTTCGTAATTATTCCTAACAAAGATATAAAGTAGTAAACCAATCACATTAAGTATAAAACCTATTAATAGCCAGAATTCATTATTTTTGACTCCTCTCTTGATTGCATCCTTATGCATAAATTTAGCGATAAATAGACTTGATACAAAATAAATTATACCTCCCACTAACATAAAAACCCAATGATATGGACTAAATGGATATCCTTGCATAATATTAAAGATCATTTTTTTTACTCCTTTTATTCTAAAAATTTAAATTTTATTCCTTAAAGAAAAATTACTACGTTCAGTAATTATAGTTATTGATAATAATTTAAAATATTTTTATCAACTTGACTTTTAGAAAAAACACTAATTATTGGGTAGAATTATTATTTGTTATCTCCATTCCAAGTAATCTTATATAATAAATTCTCTGCTCCAAGAATCTGAGGATTTTCAAATATCCAGCTTCCTTTGATACCTAATTCCTTTGCGGTAAGATCAAAGTGGCATACTGCTATTCCAATATCAAGAGGTGGAAATCTACCATAAACAGAATCAGTTTTCACAGTATAAAAGTGAAACATATTCTTATTTGAATCCTTAATAATCCTCCATGGTTGTTTATTACCCGCGGAAGGTCCAAGTCTAACCATTTCAAGTAATTCTGCATAATCTCCTACTTCTTCTGCAAAAAGAGGAGTATTGAATTCCTGTTTAAAAAATAATCGATCCCATGAGAATCTTTTATTTGCTTTCACGAAAGATCTAATAATTTTTTCTTTAACGGTTCTCTGAATAGAATAGCCTATAGATGTAATAGCAGGTACAATTTCATTTGAAGAACATTTAATTTTCGCAGCAAAGAGAGTCTTGTTAAAGGAGCCTCCTAACCAACAAGTACCCAACCCCATATCTGTAGCAAATAAAATGATAGTCTCCATAAGATATCCAAAGTGTTCACGATCAAACTTGGATTTTTCAACAGCTCCTACAATAAAATTTTGAGCTCCTTTAATTAAACCATAAGTTCCTAACTTTTTCTTTTCATTTGGGTTAAATTCTGGAACATTAACAAGTTCAAATCTCGCTTTTTCCGCATATTTGCTAAAAGGGCTTTGATAATCATGGTTTTCCAATAATTTATTCAGTTTCTCTTTCAAATCTCCCTCAAGAGGTTGTCCCGAATAAGTCCTGCTAGATGTTCGCTCTTGAATTATGTCCAATATTGGTTTAGTATAATTCATATAATTCACTAAAAATAAAACACTTATTTTTTATTTTCAATTGAAGAATAAGATAAGATAATTATTCTTTTTTTTCTTTATATTTTATAATTGCATCATGCAGACCATCTGCTGCTAGATTAGAACAGTGCATCTTTATAGGCGGAAGTCCATCTAATGACTCTGCAACGTCGTTTCGAGTTAATTTTAAAGCTTCATTTAAAGTTTTTCCTTTTGCTAACTCTGTTACCATAGAAGAGGTTGCAATAGCAGCAGCACACCCAAAAGTTTGAAAAGAAATATCTGCAATAATTTCCTGTCCATTCTCTTCTTTAACTTTTATATAGATATACATTAAATCTCCACATACAGGGTTTCCAACCTCTCCTATAGAATCAGCATTTTTCATTTCTCCCATATTTCGGGGATTTCTAAAGTGCTCCATTACTTTTTCAGAATAAATACTTTTCACCTCACTGACAATGTGCTCCTATATAAAATAATTTAATATTAACTAAAAGTTTTATTTTTTAATTCAATATCAAAAGCTTCCGTTTCCTTGGTAATGATACTTTTTCTACACCTAATTCTTTTACATATTCAACTACTTCAGTTAATTTTTTAGCTGATTGGTGGAAAAAACATACTTCTTTGGGTTCCAAGGTTTTTATCATTTCCCGTAATTGGTTTTTATCCGCATGGAGTTTAATTTTGATGTGAGGTGCAAAGGTGTTGAGTAAAAATGCCCGGAAAGGCATTTTCCACGTTTCAGAAAATTCAATCTCTTCAGCACCTTCGATTAAATCCAATCCGGGAGGATCATGGATTGACCCGGCTAGAAAAATAAAATTATGTGGATTTCGTCCTACAATATTAATGATATTTCTTATTAACCCATAAGAAAGATCAGGTGGATGTGAAATGATTATGTTATTTTTTTTACGTAGAAAATTTAGATTAGTATAATCAAACCATCTAAATTTTATGCTGTTAAAAGGATTTGCTTTATCTCGAATTAGTCTTGAAATTGGACCATAAATATATTCATACCGATGATTGATAACTTGGATATTTTTTCTTACCATCATATCCACATAAATATTTGGGCGTTTTTTGAAACCACGCCTTAATTGAAGTTTTCTAAAATATCTCCAAAAAGTTAACATGAAACTAATAGCTAAACTTGAAGGATCTGCTCCAATTAATGAATTATCACCATATTCTGCTTTTTGTTCTAAAAATAAGATTAGACTATGAAATTGATCAGAAATATTTCCAAAGTCTTCTCGTGCAGCGGTACCATCAATTAATAAATAATCGATAGGACGCGAGATTTGTTCTAAAAATCGTCTTGTACCCGCAAAAGGAGTAATGTCTATATAAGTATAATCTCCTGTGTATAAGAATTTAAAATTATTTATTTTTGCCAATAGCATCAAAGCACCAGGCATGTGGCCCGCATGAAAAAATGAGATAAAGCAGCTTTTTTCTTTGAATTCAATTCTAGTGCCATTTTCAACATAAATTACATTTTTAACTATGTTTTGATATTCTTCTTCTTCAATCTCCTCATTTTTCTTTTGTTTTAAGAAATTCGAGTCTCTGAGTAAATACAGATCTAAAGTTATTCTAGAACTAAAAATTGGAATATCAGGATATAACTTAATTAGTTCTTTAAGACCTGATATATGGTCATAATGGCTATGGGAGATAAATATAGCATCAATTTTAGGGTTCTTTGGGATTTCTTCTAATATCTTCTCATCCGAATTATCTTTATCAATTTCTTTTCTTAATTTTTCTTCTTCTCTAATATAATGTGGTAAACTCTGAAGATAATCTTCAATATGTCTGAGGTCTCCTTCAACTTCATTTTCTTCATCTTTCTCTGAAAGACCACAATCCAATAGGATATTAAGCCTCCCCAAACCTAAAATATGGCAATTATGGTTAGGTTTCATGACGATAGGATAGATTGTTATTCTTATATCCTTACTTTTATTTGACTCCTCCACGAGAGAAACATTAGAAAAGTAATCCTCATCAAATTTTTTTTCAATTTTATCAATTGCAATACAGAGTTCACTCTTTCCAACCGGTACACCAGTAATATAAAAATACCATCCATATTTTTTTACCAGTCGTTCTAAGTTTTCATACAATTCATCACCTATAAGAGATTTAACAACTATGACTTTCTCCTCTTGGTAATAAATTATTTTTCTAACTCCTTTTTTTTCCTCAATGGGGATAAGCTCGTCTTTGAAGAATAAATCTTTAAGTAAAGCTAATATATCTAATTGAGATATTTGCTCAGTTTTAATTAACTTTAAGTACTGATTATATTCTTTTGTACGATAAAGGGGACGCATATTTTCCTTTTCTTTTAAAGGAATTATCATGTCTTCAAAATGAAATTCTTCTGTACTTATTGTTTTTTCTTCTTTTCTATCTTCCCTTTTTTTTACCTTCTTCTTAGTAGGTTCTTTTTCCTTTTTTTTAGAAGTTTCTATAAAAAAGAACCAACCATAATCTCTACTTAATCTATCTCGATTTAATATAATATCTTTACCCAAGTGAGTAATAAGAATTAATATTCTATCTTTTTGAGAATAAATTATTTTAGATATTGAATTTTTGGTTTTTCTTGAAATAAATTTATTGGAATGAAAAAAATGAGAAAGTACATCTTTAATTTCTCTTTGAGGAATTTTCTTTTCTTCCATGAATTTTAATTTCGCTATATAAGAATTAATTTTATAGGAAGAGCTAAGTTCATCCCTTTTTTCAATTGGAATTTTTTTATCTGAAAAATTAAATTCCTCAATTATCATTTATTTAATGATATATGCTAAATAAAATAACAATTACTATTTTTTGCTCGATTCTAGATGGAATTTGTTAATAAATGAAATATTGTAATTATTTATTTCTTTTCATTAAAATGTCAAAGAAAACAATAAAAAAAGTTAATTTATACAATATATTAATTCTTTTCAAATTTAGAAAGAAATTATTTTCTAATTACTTATATCACATTTATTATTGTTATTTGATTTCAATTTAATAAGATCTAACAGTCGAATTTATTCAAATTGGTTTACTAATTTAGCAATATCAATTGGTCCATTTATATTAATTAAACTAACCAAATTATGATCTAAAGGTTGAATAGACTTTTCTACAGAAACATAATTAATTTTCCAACTGCTATCAATAAAGTCATAGAGTCCATAATTTTCATTAATCAAAATTTCTTTGGCCTTATAGAATCCTTTCTTGACAGGATAAATCGCAAAAAATGGTTCTAAAAAGCCATTTCTCCATTTTGGAATGCAACAATCGTAATCTTTTGATTCCTTTATCATAAATTCTACAACTTTCGATTTAATTAATGGCATATCACATGATAATAAAAATACTTCTTTAAAATTTAATCTAAGTAGTTCTTTTAACCCTGAATATATCCCTAACATTGGTTTATAGAATTGCGGATAATTAAAAACTTCACGATCGTCTACAATAAAGGTAATATCTTCTGGAAAATTAATTTGCTTGCGATAATCATAAATTTGTTCTTCAGAATGAGCAACCAAAAAGATATCGTTATCAAATTTACGCAAAGTTTCTATTTGGTGTAAAATTAAAGGTTTTTCAAAAAGTTCGATAACAGCCTTTTCAATACCAAATCGAGTACTTTTTCCACCCATCAATATAAGAATTGCTAAATACTTACCATTTTCCATATTCATGTTTAAATTATATTTTTTTATTTTATTAAATCTTAAGAAATCCTATGATCAAGAACTAAATAAGTTACATGATTAAAATCGGGGTTCAAATTAAAATTCCATTTTCAAATCTTCCATTCTTCAGTTCTCCAAATAAATTTATCAAAATCATAAATATAATAATAGAGATTATGATTATGGACATCAAAAATTATAGCAGCAATTAAGATTTTGTTAAAAATAATATTATAGTTGATGTTCTTTAAGAATCTAAGAATAATTGTTAATCTATTCCTTTTTTTACATTAATCTTTAAAATAAAGTAGATAAAAATAAGTTCTAAAAAAACCAGTTTTTCCAATTTAATCTTTGTCTCTGTTTTTGGAAGAATATTAGTATTTGAATTTAAATGAAATAATTAATTTTTAATAATCTTCATTAAAATCATCCTGATCTTCTTCGTTATCCCAGTCTTCGTCGTCATCCAATTCTTCATCGTCATCCCAAATTTCATCATCATCTTCTTCCTTATCTTTTTTTTTTGCTCCCAATTTATTTATCTCCCTTTTTTATTATTTATATTAGATTAAAATTAATATTATTTTCAATTACGAAAAAAGACTTATTATGTATTTAAATGTTTCTAATTTTAATAACAATGATTAAGGTAAAAATATATAATTTAAAATAAGTAAAATTTAAAATTCATAATAAAGATACATAACTCTTCTATTAGTTAACTTTGATTGATTATTAAATAATATAGTTTATTTTAATTAAAAAGATAGTTTAATTCTCAATAGTAATCTTATATTTCCTTTTATATATAAAACCTTTAACAATTCGGAGCAAATTTTCCTGTTCATTATATTAATGACATTTTAAAAATTATTTTCTGTATAAATAAATACATTTAAGAATAAAAGGATAGCATTCAAAAGAAAGTAATTTATCTTCCAAAAACAAATATAAAAAGGAGAAAGAGATATATAATATGACACATTCCCATTTCTTTATAATAGGTATATATTGCATAATCTGTGTATATGTTCTACATTATTTAAAGAAAAGATAATTAACCTTATTAGCTTCTATTTTACCTTAGAAATATTGTATGGAAAAGTTTATAAATAAGTTAACTCTTATTAATTTTCAAATATGAATTAAAAATTTAATAAAGAATAGTTAAATCTAAACAACATATCAAGGGTAATATTATAAATTATAGATGATAAATGTAATTATCATTAAAGAATTTAGATTGATTTACGTTAACTTAAAGATACGTAATGATCGCATTTTTACACATATGATATTACCTAAACTCAACATTAACACTTTTCCTTTATTGTTATTAAAATGCATTTTATAAAATTATTATGACAATCCAAGCAGAAAATGTAAAAGAGACAAAAAAGAATTTAGAAAATAGGGATACGGATATCACCATTTGTCATGGACCTGTACCTAGTCTAGAGGAATATGTAAAAAAAGACTGGTGGAAACGAATATTTAATGCTTATTATTTAAAAACAGATGGTGATGTTGTAGAAGATCAAAGATTAACCAAATCTGAAGTTGATTTCTTTATTAAAATTATGGATTTTAAATCCGATCAACATATTTTAGATCTCTGCTGTGGTCAAGGCAGACATTCTATAGAATTAGCTAAAATTGGCTTGGAGAATATTTATGGTATAGATCTTTCTCGATATTTAATTCTTAAGGCTAAATCAAATGCAAAAAAAAATGGAGTGCTATGTAAATTTCGAGAAGGAGATGCTCGAAGGATACCATATCCTCCTGACACTTTTGAATGTGTAATGATATTAGGCAATAGTTTTGGTTATTTTGAATATATAAACGATGATATTCGAGTTATAAAAGAAGTTTTGAGAGTCCTAAAACCATGGGGTAAGATTTTGATCGATATTACAGATGGAGAATATCTTAAGAATCATTTTCAAGCACGTTCATGGGAATGGATTGATAGAAACCTTTTTGTCTGCCGTGAGCGAACATTATCATTAGATGAACAAAGACTTATATCTCGTGAAGTGATTACTCATGTGAACAAAGGTGTTTTAGTGGATCAGTTTTATGCCGAAAGATTATATTCTAAAGAAAGAATTTCAGAATTATTAAAAAATGCCGGTTTTACCAATATAACTTTTCATGGAACAATAAGTCCTGAATCTCAGCGCCATCAAGATTTGGGGATGATGGAACGAAGAATTGTAGTAAGTGCTCTAGTTAAAAAAGAATGGACAGAAATTAAAAATAGGATAAAACAAACTACCAAAAAAATTATCGTACTATTTGGTGATCCTAATAAACCAGACGTACTTAAACCCTTACAAAAATTTGATGATGATGATTTTTATACTATAGATCAATTGAAAGCAGCGTTAAATGAGTTAAAAGATTATAGTTTTTCATATTTAGATAACCATAACACTATTATACAAGATTTACAAAATTTAAAAGGTAAAATTGATTATGTTTTTAACTTATGTGATGAAGGTTATTTTAATGATGCTCGAAAGGAATTGCATATACCGGCATTATTAGAAATTCTTAGAATTCCATATACGGGATCTGGACCTCAATGTCTTGCCTTCTGTTATGATAAATCATTGGTAAGAGGTATAGCGAAAGAGTTACAAATACCTGTTCCTGAAGCTATTTACGTAAAACCTAATGACAAAATTATTGATCTACCACTATACTTCCCCGCAATCGTGAAACCTAATTTTGGCGATTCGAGTTTTGGGATTACTCAGAAATCTGTAGTTTATAATGGAGAGGAATTATTAGGTGCTATTACAGAAATTCGCAAAAATTTTGGTTATGATAAACCAATTTTAATTGAGCAATTTCTTCCAGGAAAAGATTTAACCATTGGTATTATTGGAAATCCCCCTGATAATTACATTATTCTTCCTATAATAGAAGAAGACTATTCTAGTTTACCTCAGGAATTGCCAAAAATATGTGGTTATGAAGCAAAATGGCAACCAGATTCACCTTATTGGAATATTAAATCTATCCCAGCAAAACTTCCTCCAGATGTTGTTGAAGTTATAGAAAATTGTTCGCTTAGATTATTTGAACGATTGGAATGTCAAGATTATGCACGATTTGATTGGCGTTTAGATGGAAGAGGAAATCCAAAGCTTTTAGAAATCAACCCAAATCCTGGATGGTGTTGGGATGGCCATCTCGCAAAGATGTGCAAGTATGCTGATATTTCATATAAAGAGATGTTAAAAAAAATTTTAGAAGGAGTAGAAAAAAGAATTGGATTAACTTAATCTTAATTAATATATAAGATCTGTAAAGAAAAATGGGATCAACAGAAATTAATAATAATTTTATAAAACCAGCGAATAAGGAAGAGATTACTTTATATATTCAATATCTTGAAAAAAAAATTAAAAATCTTGATATTGAAGTAAATTTATTAAAATCCGAATTATCAAAGCTAGAACATGAGGTAAATAGTCTTAAAACAGAAAATGAGCGTTTAGGGGAATTGCCTTTAATAGCAGGCAATATAACTGACGTTCTAGATGATAAAAATGATCGTGCTATTGTAAATTATCCCCCTAATGCCAGTTATGTTGTTAGAGTTAGCAATAAACTCCAATATGATAAACTATCTCCTGGTTTAAGTGTTGCATTAAACCAAAGAAATTTTACAGTAATGGAAATTTTACCTACTGAAATTGATCCATTCATAAAAGGAATGGAGGTAATAGATAATCCAATTGACGTTTCTTATGATGATATTGGAGGATTAAATGCACAAATTCAAGAAGTAAGGGAGATAATAGAATTACCTTTAAAGAAACCTGAATTATTTGAAAAAATTGGGATTGATCCACCTAAAGGTGCTCTTTTCCATGGTTATCCTGGAACTGGAAAAACCTTGTTAGCTAAAGCTATTGCTCATGAAACAAATACTACGTTTATAAAAGTAGTTGGAACTGAATTGGTTCATAAATTCATTGGTGAAGGTGCTCAATTTGTAAGAGAAATATTTAAATTAGCAAGAGAAAAAGCCCCAGCTATTTTATTTATTGATGAACTAGATGCAATAGGCTCTATAAGAATGGAGGATGCTACATCAGGGGATAGAGAAGTTAATAGAACACTAATGCAGCTATTAAGTGAATTAGATGGATTTGATCAACGGGGTAATATAAAGTTTATCGGGGCAACGAATAGATTTGATATTCTAGATCCCGCGTTGTTAAGACCTGGTCGATTTGATAGAATAGTGGAATTCACCTTACCTGATGAGAAAGCAAGAGAAGCTATATTCAAAATTCATATGAAAAATTTAAAATTTGAAGATGAAATTAATTTGAAATCTTTAGTAGCTCTTACTAAAGATGCAAATGGTGCTGATATTAAAGGTATTTGTACAGAAGCAGGAATGTACACAATAAGAAGAAATTCTGAAATAATTTCATACGACGATTTCATAAAAGCAATAGATAAAATTATGATGTTAAAGAATGAGGAATCCTCCTCTATTGAATTCTATGTTTGAATTAAATCAAAGAAAGAAATCAAAAAGTATTAATATAAATTACATTAGAAAAATAAACGTAAGTAATATTTCAACATAAAGCAAGAATCTATCATTACTACTTGTTTGCGTAACATTATTAATATTTTCTAATGTTTCAAGACGGTGCTATTCATCAAAAAAGTTAGATTTTGTTAATATTTCATCATTGTGCTGTTTCATAACAGCTGCAATCACCGGTTTAGCTAAAGATTTAACAATAAGAGATTTCATTTCCTATATTGAATTTGAAACAATAATAATTATATTATGCATGAGTATTATTACTAAAATTGCACAAGAATCAAATATTTTAGAATTTCTCGCAGTAAAATAAGAATTTTTTCTATTACCAATGATTTATTTAACTCTTTTTTTAAGGGGAGATATCTTTCGAAGTCTTTCTATTATTGGGGGCAATTTTTCAAGGAAATAATCAATATCTTCCTCAGTTGTAAATCTTCCTATTGAAACTCTTAATGAGCCATGAGCCTCTTCTCTTTTTAATCCTATTGCTAACAATACATGACTAGGCTCTAAGGATTTTGATGAACATGCAGATCCAGTAGAGGTTGCAATTCCCTCCATGTCTAAATCTAATACAATTGATTCTCCTTCTATATATTTGAATCCTAGATTTATATTGTTTGGAAGTCTTTGAGTAGGATGCCCATTTAAATAACAATCTTCAATGTTCTCTAGAACCCATTTTATAATTCTATCTCTTAATTTTATCTGTCTTTGAGATTCTACCTCCATTTCTTCTCTAGCTAGTTCGACAGCTTTTGCAAAACCTGCGATACCAGGAACATTAACTGTGCTTGGCCTCATATCTCTTTCATGACCGCCACCATACATAATTGGGACAATAAATTTACCCCACCCTTCTTTTACCCCTTTATTTCGAATATAAAGCATCCCTACTCCTTTTGGACCATATAACTTATGAGCAGACGCGGATAACAGATCAATATTCATTTCATTTACATCGATTGGAACTTTTCCAAAAGCTTGAACAGCATCAGTGTGAAAAATAATATTATGTTTTTTTGCTATAGCTCCAATCTCTTTTATTGGTTCAATTGATCCAATTTCATTATTAGCAAACATAATACTGATTAGTATAGTTTTGTCTGTAATAGCATTCTCTAAATCTTTAAGATCAATTAAACCATAATTATCAACTGGTAGAAAAGTAAGCTCAAACCCTTTTTTTTCTAATTCTTTATAAGGGTTTTCTACTGCATGATGTTCAATTGAAGTTGTAATGATATGATTACCTCTTTCTTTGTTTTTTGAAGCAACACCAAAAATTGCAATATTATCTGCTTCTGTTCCTGAAGAGGTAAAAAAAATATCATCTCTATTTGCATTAATTGATGATGCGATAATTTCACGTGATTTTAACAATATTTGCCCTGCCTTCTGTCCTATGGAGTGTAAACTTGATGAATTTCCATAAGTCTCTTTAAAATGTTTATAAACCTCTTCAATAACCCTAGGGTCCATTGGTGTTGTCGCAGCATTGTCAAGGTAAATGTATCTTGAATCATTCATATTAAATCTAAAACTAATAATATTAGAAAATCCTAATTAAATATTTATTATGCTTAAATTATTAATTCTTCTTATTAGAAGAAAATTTTCCTCATTAATGGTTTGAAAACTTCCTTCTGTTTTCTCCGAATATCTTTTTCTTTTTTCTCTTTACTTGATTTTTTCTTCTTGGAGTTCTTTTTTCTTCGGTTTATATTATTATTCAAAGCATTTGAATGGATAGAATTACCTGAATTAGTAAAGTGAGTTTCTTTATAGACAGAATTTCTCTTTCTTTCATCCTTAAACTCTTCTAAAAAATTATCTTTCGAAAATTCCTTTCTAGGCAACAGGTATTTTTTAACCTTTTTCTTTGGTTTATGGTGGTTGAGTGAGCTGGGGCGATCCTTAAAGACTTTAATAAACTCTTCAGAATCTAACTGTGAAAGATCGATCATTTCTGCTTCTTTGGTGGTTGATATATTCGCAGGGGAATTTTCCAAATCTGGTTGACATATACAAATGTTCCTAACGTGCTAGATGAATATAAAAGCAAACTATTCTCTTTTAAGTATAAAATTATATCAGAACAGATACTAGGAAGCAAATTTTGTGGTTTGAATAAGTTTTTTAAGGGAATTAAATTCAGATCATTTACAAGATAATGCAAGAGAGCGGTAGAATCCTTACCTCCTGAATATCCTAAAATGCAATCATATTCCCTACGCTCATGGTTTTTTTACATATTTTTTACAACAAAGCTCCAGTCTTTTTGAGCGTCTGATCTCCTTTCTGGACTAATTATTGTTCGAGAGTAATTTATGTTCTTATAGTTGGAGTTGACGCAAAAGTTACACAGCCCATCTGAATTTAGATGAATTCCAAGAAATCCTTCTGATAGAATACACTTGTTACAGAAATTTTTGTGGTCTTTCATTAAAACATCTTTTTTTGGTATACTTTTTAAATTATAAATCTGTACATTCCATTCCTCTCAGTATATTTAAAGGAAAAATTAAGGGTGGATACAAATGTCAGTGATGGGGTTAAAATATACTCCTGTGATTTTTTTATAAAATCTGACAATAATAAAATTAAAGATATTTCAAGATTTTAAATTTCAAATAGATTCAGGGAGTTTAATAAAATTTTTGACTCCAATAATAAAAAAGCTATTGTTCTTCATGGTATAATATAATAACCATTTATTTAGAAAGTTCATTTATTAAATTACATATTTTTTGAGGATTTCTTGTAGAAAATATAAATTGTCTTCCATTTTGATAAGTAAGTTTTACAGCGTCTCCAAAATCAGTATTATAAGCCCGTGAACCATCTGAGCCTATTCGAATTCCTACTCCACCATACTTCTTAAAAGTTGCTTTTGTTGTTTTACAACTCATTATCTTTTTGAAAAGAATTGTCTTATGGTTGAATATTCCATACTTTACTTTAATTTGATTTCTAGTTAAAGTGATTTGTAAACCTCTATAATTCAAATAGACGACTAATATAAAAAAACATAGCCCTCCTGAAATACTGAGTAAAGGTATCATTACTTGAGGTATTAAAGCAGAAATTGTAATAACCATAAATATACTAAATACAAATACCAAAGATATTAGTATTTTTACGAATTTTGCAAGGGGAACATATTCAATATATAATAAATTCTCATTATTTTTAGTAATGTTTTTACGTATCATTTTTATCACCATTATTATAAGTCATTTCATCCCAATTAATTAATTCTTTATAATTTACAGGGGAGTACTGTTTCTTAACTCTTCCATTTTCAATTTCAGTAGAGTTCTTTATTAATCTATCTTTAAGTAATTTCTGAATGTAATGATTAACTTTTCCAGAAGTCCAATTTACTTCTTTTGTTAGGTCATAAATAGTTAATCCTGGCT
>JABXKB010000310.1 GCA_013375485.1 Promethearchaeota archaeon
CAGCAATTCTAATTTTAACAAAATTGACAATATAGTGTAATCTATCCATGTTAAAAAGACGAGGAGGGATGAGATGGATAGAGGTACATTTAAAGAAGGGATAGATTATTTACATAAAAGGCTATTGAATTTGCCTGATAAGCGAATTGGCGACAATTCTTTTATTTCTATGAAGGATATTGGATTAAGTGCATTTTCTGTATTTTTCACCCAATCCCCATCATTTTTAGAACATCAGAAATTACTAAACAAACTAGCGGGGAAAAGTAATGCTAAATCTCTATTTAGAATAGATCATATACCAAGTGACAATCACATTAGGGATATATTAGATGAAGTACCGCCAAGTGAAATATTTCCTGTGTATGATTATTTATTAAGCAGAGCTGACAAAGCGGGTGAACTGGACAGTTATCGATATTTAGATAATAAGCTATTAATGCCTTTTGATGGACTGCATTATTTTTCATCGAAGAATATACATTGTAAAAAGTGCAGTTGTAGGCATCACAAGGATGGCACAACAACTTATACTCACAGCATGGTAAGTTCAGTGTTAGTGCATCCGGCCAAACGTCAAGTATTACCGTTATCACCTGAATTTATTGAGCCTCAAGATGGTCATGAAAAACAAGATTGTGAATTAGCAGCGGCTAAACGTTGGTTGGAAATACATGGGAAGAAATACGCAAAGCTTGGGATAATTGTTTTAGGAGACGACTTATATTGTCATCAACCATTTTGCAAATCTGTGCTTAACACGGGGTATGATTTTATATTTGTATGCAAGCCGGAATCGCATAAAACCTTATATAAAGATCTAGAGGGCTTATCTAAATTGGGAGCGATAAAGGAAATAGAAATAAAGCGCAATAAAGAGGTTTGGAGATGTCGTTATATTAATGAGATAGAAATTAAGGATGAGGAAGATGCTTTAAAAGTTAATTGGTGTGAATTGGTTATTCATAATCGAGCAGGAAAGCGTTTATATTACAATACGTTTGTAACTAACATAGCAATAACAGATAAGAATGTTTTTAAAGTTGTGGAGGCAGGCAGAACGAGATGGAAAACGGAAAATGAACTTAACAATACGCTAAAGAACCATGGTTATTTTCTCGAACACAATTATGGGCATGGAAAAAAATATTTATCATCATTATTAGCGACGATGATTCTACTGTCATTTTTATTTCATACTTTGCTATTACTGACAGATAAGAGATATAGGGCGATACGAAACTATTGGCCAAGAAAAACTTTTTTCCAGCAATTGAGAACGTTATTGTTTTATATGTATTTTGCAACATGGAGCGCTTTAATGGAATGGATGGTTAACGCCGGTGAATTTAGTATCGACAGTAGCTAAAAAAATCGGCTTTATTTAATGTGGATAAAAAAGCTAAAATAAGTATTATTTTGGATAGGGTAGTTATGTTTTAAATTAATTATTGTCTGGTAAAAACGGAACATCAACAAGATTTTTGTTCATTTTTGCCCAAAAGCATCTAAAAAATTCCATTGCAGTGAATTTATAATACATTTATTCCGTGACTTTCGGTTAAAATACTATTGTAAGTCAGAATTTTGGGCTAAAATTAGAATTGCTGATTTAATAGTGGCGTTAGTTCTTCATCCTGTGCTACATTGTGTCCACGATAATGTAAACCATTTGTATCTGTTTGGAATTCTTCTATTTTATATCTATCCTCATATCTCTTATAATTATCCAACAATAGATTTTTAATAAATTCATGAGGCATGATTTCAGCAAAAGTTTTATATAATTGCATTATCCTTTCTTCATGGGTAACATCAAAAGTCATTTCCATTATAGCACAAGCTTTATTTATATACTCTCTTGCTTTAATAGACCAAATCCGTTTATAAATAGGATCTTGTCTAGTTTTATCCGCCGCAGTTTGAAATACTACAGCAGCTCTATTACAATACTCCGCAAGCATTTCTTTTTGGTCGTCTGCAGATGCTAGCTTTTCTAACGTGCGTATCGCATGATCCAATAAACTAAAATATATTGGGTCTAAATCGTAAAATTGATACAGAAAGTCTAAAGCATATAATATACCTTCAATATATTGCTGCTGAGCTCCTATGCTAAAATCTAATTGAAACTTAGAATATGATCTAAAAAGCGATAAGCATGAGTTTATTATTAACCGTTCAGCTCTAGTTCCCACATTATCACTAATCTTTTCTGGAATAACACTATTATCAGTTTTCATATTATACCGTTAGTTAGAGAAAAAGATAGATTATCCATTTCTTGAGACAACAATGATTGTATTTCCTCAAAATGACGAGAAACATCATTAAAATGCTGATACGAAGCAAAACCTAATTCTAATTCTACTATTAATTTATTAGCATCATTAATTAAAGCTCGTAGATGTTTAGTAAACTGCTGCCGTGATTCATTTTGTATTATGATTTCCTGTTCTAGTTTACTTCGTTGATTTAATAACTCAGTTAATCTCTCCTCAATTTCTTTTTCCTTGTTAAATCCTACTGCTATCGGTTGCTTTCTAATTTGACGTTCTTCTTCTCTGATAGTAAATAGCGTTTCACTATTATTCCTAATGTTTCCATTTAGCTTTTTTAATTCTTGATAGCCATCTTCAATTTCACCAATAAGCTTACTTAATCTCCATAACTGCACCTGCGGACTATCTTTTAATTTCTCAAGCTTACTTTTAACTCCCGCACTTTGATCACTTATTTTTCTCAAAGGTCTAGCTACGAATGCACTATGAATAACGTATTGAGAAAAAATAAGAACAGGAACTACAAGCATATTCATTGTATCAATAGAAACATCATCATTATCTCTTCGGCTTGCTATAGCATTAATCCATATGCTAATAATACTAAGCGTCATTTGAACTGCTGTATTAATTACTGCATATTTATAACTTTGTCCAGTGCTTTCATTAACTACATCTATACCCGCAAGTAAATTTTCTGCTTCTTCTTGCGTCATTCCTAGCTTACGTAATAATTCTCCTACATTATCCACACCAACCCACTCACGCATATTTTTTAATATTTCAGAACTATATTGCCTTTGTTCATTTATATCACTTGCTGTCTTAAAATTCTTAAATATCGAATAGGCACCGCCTCCAGCAACTGCAGTTAAACCACCAACAGTTGCAACAGGTGGATAAACCTCTCTAACTGCCAAATCCACGGCAACACCTGCACCTGTCGTAAAGAAACTTAGATTTTTTAAGAACTTGAAAATAATATTTCACTCCTTTATATCTATCATCAGGTTAATTTTAGCACTAACTTCAAATTTCTGTCACATCTTCTACACAAAAATAAAAGATTTCCTTTCATGCGTATCGATAATACTTATGAGATTCAAAAGTCTTTAATAAAATAAATATTACAAGGACGATAAAAACTATCCAGAAAGCCTTTAAAAATTCACTCAAGAAATTAACCTAGATATTTCATAAATTTGGTCAAAATTGCCTTTTAACTCTTGCTGATATTGGGCTTCAGGGATTTTATAAAAGTTACGGTTTGTAGCCTCATAAATTTTTCAGGTCATTCCCGCGCAAGCGGGAATCTATTGTATTTATCGGTTTGCATGGATCCTCGCTTTCGCGCTCATATTGAGCAATCTTCTGATCTCACTAACATTATATTTTAACGTGTGTATAAAAATTTCCGATCATTTTTGTAGTTTCTCTTATGTCACCGAATCAAGTTAAATTATTCGAAAAAGATAAATGTTATGTATGTTTCCTAACACTCGAATGATTTCACTTCCTGCTTTATCTGATCTAATGTATCCAGTACTACTTCCATTTCTGGCCGATCAGAAGCACGTTGTGCCCAGCATTGTTCCATTAGGGCAATGAAACTAGCAGGTGCTTTTTCTTTTATTTCGGGCCGGCCACCTCGTAGAACGAAGGGAACAACTTCGAAACGATTTTCTATTTCTGAAAAAGGCTCTTTGCGATTGATCAACTCACTTAGAATAATTCCATAACTGTAAATGTCTACTTTTTCATCATAGGTAATCTTTTTCCCTTCTCCTTGTGCTTTTACAACCTCTGGAGCCATCCAAAGAGGTGTACCAATTCCCTTAGTCATTGTGGCCGTCTCTTTTTCGCTTATAACTTTAGCTATTCCGACATCAGCTACTTTAGCTCTCATACGGGCACCTTGATAATATATAAGCACATTCGGGCTTTTTAGGTCTCGATGAATAATTTGAATAACATCATTGGTATGCAAATAATGTACTGCACTTGCAATATCGTGTGCGATATCCCATCTGGTCGGATACCATGGAAATGCTTTCTCTGTGTCATATAAAACTTTAGTTAACTCACCACCTGATACATATTCCATCACAATGTTAAAATTCATTTGTTCCTGGTAGTAACCGAGCAGCTGCACAATATTAGGATGGTGTAATTCTTCCATTAATGTAGCTTCATTAGCGAGTTGCCGCAATGAGTCATAATCATCTAAATCGATAGGCATCTGTTTAATTGCCACATCTCTTGCTTTATCTCCACCACGATATTCTGCTTTATAAACCACACCCATCGCTCCTTGGCCTATCTTCTCAAATTTACTTAGTTTTTGTGGATCAATTCCAACTGGTTTGACTCCTTTATGGCTACTTTTTGGAGTTTCTTTCTTTGCTATCTTTAATTCAGCTAGTTGATACACTTCTTCATCTGTTTCATTATCTCTTTTTCTTCGATATAGCCAGTATCCGACTCCACTACCTGCTAGGCATAGAACCACACATACTCCTCCTATGATTGCTCCTAATATAATCACCATAGAGTTGGTTCCACCAGTTTCTGAACTGCTTAATCTTTGGGATTGGGCAGAGGTAATAAGAGCTGAATCTGAGGATTCTTTTGTGACGCTTGTCGATGATGGAGTCTTTTGTGTGCTGGTGGGTTTGGATTGTTCTGATGAAGATGAACTTTCTGTTGAAGTTGGCAATGAGCTTTCCTTAGAAGAAAAGAAATTAGATGTTGAAACTGAACTTTGCAAAGAACTGGATTGTCTCGATGAGGATTTGCTTTCTATGCTTGATATCGATGATGAGCTTATACCTTCAGATGAGATTGTTTGAGAAGCTATATCTGATGATGAACTAAGCAATTTTGATGAAGACTTGTTTTTCGTATTTGAGAAAGATGTTGAACTCACCTCTGTAGAAAAAGATTGATCTGAAAGACTGGATGAGTTTTGTGAGCTTGAAGTAGGCATAGGAGTACTAGAAGATTCGGTTGGTGACGATGTGGGAATAGAACTGGAGTGACTGCTAGTTTCGGTAGTGTCTGATGATGAAAACGATGACTGAGCGGTAATATTAGATGCAGTGCTAGATTGTGTTGATAAAGCTGAACTTTCTGTACTTGGAGCTAGCGACGAACTTTTCTCCATAGAAGCAGATTGGTTGGTTAAACTAGATGAGCTTTCTATGCTTGAGATAGGTGCAGTAGTACTAGAAGATTCAATCGAAGTTGCTATAGAACTACTACTAATGGTGCTAGAAGATTCAGGAATTTGTTGACTACTGCTGCTAAGATAACTACTCGCTAAAGTTTCATTTACCATAAACATCTGGCCGTAAATACCTGGAAACGTAAAATCAGCATTAGACCATGTCACCACGAATTTGCTATTACCTAATCCTTCTACAAAAGGTTGCCGTTGCCTATATACAGTGTATGTATTCACTTGGAACTCTGAGAGAAATTTGGT
>JABXKB010000311.1 GCA_013375485.1 Promethearchaeota archaeon
TCATTAAAGTTGGAAATGTATTAGGAATTATTGGAATTATCATTAATACAATACTTATGGTAATTTCTTTTGTAATTATTGGTTTATTATGGTAATTTAATACTCTTTACTTACCAGTTTTTTTTCATCTTCTGTTAATTCTCTTACAACTTTGGCAGGAGAACCAAATGCTATAGAAAATGGTGGAATATCCTCACTTACTAATGAATTTGCCCCTATAATTGAACCTTCACCGACTATAACTCCAGGCAACACAACGGAATATGCTCCTATTCTCGCATTTTTACATATTTTAATTGGTCCAAAACTAAAACTTCCATGTTGTATATTCATTGCATTGTGAGTTAATAACTTTACTCCGATACCACAACCACTACCTTCTTCAAACTCTATTAATTCGGGTAAAATTGGGTCCGGTATTGCTTTTTGAGAAATGTGGCAATTTTTTCCTATTTTCATTCCTGTAAATCGAAATAATATATTTCTAGCTCGTGGCCATCCTGTCAAATAAGTAATAATTAAGGATATTAAATGATTAAAAGCACCTCTTACAAACCATGATACAGAATAACCTTTCGATTGAAGATATTGTGCTATAATTAACATTGGTACAGGTGTGAAAATATGTTCCTCAGTATCTATATTAATATTAGTAATTTTACCTTTAACTTCAATTTCAAATTCTGGTCTTTTCTTCTTCCAAATTTTTCTAGCTTTAACTAAATCCTTAAAGAAAATTAGGAAATCAGTATTAACTAAAAATAAGAATAATCCTAATGCAAAGGTTATAGGAAGAAAGAGTATAAATAACATTAACCTTGTATTGAGAGTTAAATCTTGATTAAATAATATACTAAAATAAGCGTAATGACTTGCGATAAATGTAACAAATACGAATCCTAATAAACTAAAAACATAAATTATTGACCCTGTCATATGTTTAACTTTTGCTAGATTATAACCAAAAACATATATTATCAGTAAAAGGGCGTAACCTATGAAAGTTCCAGCATACACTACGATGGTATAATTATAGAAGATTCTTAATAACCAAGGCCTTAGGAAAGTATATAGTGAGTCTATCCACGGAATTGAAAAAAAAATGCGATTTATTATTAGTAGTACTATCAATAATGTGTTTAAAACTAAGAAAATAAATGAAATAATGAATCCTTTCGACCAGAATTTCATTTTACCTGAGACTTTAGACATTGTCTTGTTCTAAAATCAATTAATTATTTAATAAATCTATTACTTGTATAGAATAATAAAATATCATCTTCTAATAATATATAGATTTTCAGATATCAATTTACTTAAGATAAAAAGAAATGAATTATAAACCTAAGATATCAGTTATTATCCCTACCTATAACGAAGAGTCTAACATAAAAGAAACATTAATAGCGGTTAAAAATCAAAAATGTGATTTTCCCTATGAAATTATTGTAGCTGATGGTCAAAGCTCCGATAATACAGTTTCTATAGCTAAAAAATTTGGAAAAGTGTTTATATCACCAAAAAGAGGTAAGTCACTTCAATTGAATTATGTTGTACCTAAGACTTCTGGTGATTTACTGATATTTTTAGATGCTGATACGTTAATAGATCAATATTTCTTACAAAAAGTATACAGAATCTTTAAAAAACACAAAAAACTTTTTGCTTGTAGTGCTAGGGTTAAATATTATAATGGAAAGGCAATTTCTTTAAAAATTGGTTCACAAACATTCACCATAACAACATATTTTTTTCTTAATTTTTGTATGCATTTATGGTATTTTTTTAAAACTTTGCTTGGATATCCTGAACTTTTAGGGTGTAATATTGTTGTTAGAAGAGACATATTTTTTAAAGTAGGTGGATTTAAACAACTACCACCAAATTTATTAGGAATTGATAAGGTCTTTTCGGATTCTTTGATATACCTACGTAGAAAAATGAAAAAAGGTAAAATTAAGAATCTAAATTTTATTTCAGTAATAACTAGTGGAAGATTTTTAAGCGCACGCCGTAGTTTAGGGCGAATTTCCCAATTTTATTCAAAAAAAGATATATTTTATAATTTAGCAAAAGATACCAATTGGAAAACCACTTAATAATCTATATAAAATGCTTTAATTTTTTAATATCTTCTTAATTTCAAGATATCTATTTTTAGGGTTGAGTTTTTTCCAGTTTTCTATTAGAGGAATCATTTTCATTGCTAAAGAAATTGCTTGGCTCATTTCTAAGTATTTATATAATCCTAAACGACCAACAGGAATAATTTTATCCGATTTACAGACTTCAATTAAGTATTTATTAAATAATTCAATATTTTGGTTAGTATATATTGGATACATTGGTAAATTGCTATGGTTTAATGCTATTGGTTCTTGATATTGGATCCATGATTTATCTGTTTTCATTTGATACATAACCTTAAAATTTACTTTTCGAATATATTTAGCATGTTGAGGTAAGTTTATAGAACCGTAATTATCATTTTCCCAATTGTCATTATTTTTATATTCAAATCTTAAAGACCTGTATATTAAATTCCCAAATTTAAACTTGAGTAGTTCATCTATTCGTCCAGAGTATAAAATGAGATCATAAAATGAATTGTTAAAATCACTCGTGTTTAATTCTATTGGGATCCCATCTATCATATTTTTTAGGAATTTAGTATATCCATTAACAGGTAGACCTTGAAAATCATCTTCAAATAAATGAGTATTAGAGTCTGTTAGATCAATACGATTTTGAATATATTCGGTTGTTAATTCATGGGGTTCTATCCCCCACATTTTCTTAGAATAATTATAAATGAACAATCTGTATAGGGTTCTACCAAATTTAGAAATTGCATATGTTTCAAAGTTAGTTAAATCGGGAAGTTTTGGCCTCTCTTTTATTTCCTTATGAATTTTTTCACTATTTTCCATCTCGAGAATGGTTTTCAGACTGAGAGGAAAATGTCGTAATATACCATTAATAAAAATGCCTTTTTTATGTTTATAATTATTAAAGTCTGAAAAATTAAGTACAAATTTTCTAATATAACTATCTCTAGTATGAAATGTATGTCCACCGTAAGGCTCATACAGTATACCGTTAGGGCTTCTTTTTGTATAACATAACCCTCCAATATGATCTTGTCTTTCCTTAATTGAAACGTTATAACCTTTGTTTTTCATAAGTCGTGCCAATGTACAACCTGTAATCCCTGCACCTAATATTAATACTTGCATTTTTTTTTATCTAATTTTCTACTATTGAATATTGAAATTATTTTTAAAATTAATATATAACTACTTAAGTCAATAATTATAACTATACTCTGATAATGAAAATTGCTCTGACTTACGATATTGAAAGAGATATTCCTAATGTTTTAGATACATTTTTTGGAGTGAAAATTGGTTTAATAAAAATATTAAAACTATTAGATAATTATAATATCAAGGGAACTTTTTTTTGTACAGGAACCGTTGCGGATAAACAACCATGGGCTATAAATACAATAGAGAGTAAAGGACACGAAATAGCTTGCCATAGTTTAAATCATGAACGATTAAATAAATTAAGCTTTGAAGAATGTAAAGAAATCATCTCTATTAATAAAAAAATAATTGAAAAAAAATGTCAAAAGTCAGAAATCATTGGTTTTCGAGCACCATACTTAAAACCTCCAAAATTTCTATTCCGAGTGTTAACTGATTTAGGATTTAAATATGATTCTTCAATTAGTACTAGAAAAAAGGTTCAATATTATCAAACAAATAGGTTTGAAATTCAAGAGTTTCATCCTATGGATATCTACACAGTTTTTAGATTACCCTTGAGTTCTTTTCTTCTACGAAAATGGATATTGAAAAAGGAATTAATTGTATTATATTTTCATTCTTGGGAAGCAATAGATATAAAAAGCTTAATGTGCAATCTTAACCTATTTAAAAACTCTTCCTATAGAATAGATCGTTGGATAAATACAGGAGATTCATTTATTATCACACTAAACAAATTTATCAATGAAGCAATTTCTAAAAAAGCTGAATTTTGTACCTTAAAACAATTTATAACTAAAAAAGATGCCCAAAGATAATATGTCCTTCTTTTAACTTAGTAATTGAACTTTTACTCTATCTTTTCTTTCATTCTTCTAATATCTATAAAAAAATTCAAAAAATCCTTTATAGCACTAAAAATTTTACTTGGATTTAATAAAAAGTGTAATCCCTTTCGTTTATATAATCTTATAAGGGTATCTTTCCACCCTCTATTAAAATATGCATAATAATATGCTTTAGATAAAAGTCGTTCTAATTCCTCCTTTGATAATTTGTTTAATCGATTCACTGCTGTTGTAAAATTGTATTCATTCCAATTGTGAGATAATAAATAATCTTTCTCAATCATAATATCTCTGAATTTCGTGCCTGGCAAAGGTGTCATTACCGAGTATAGCGGAAAATCTATTTTTAGTTTTTTAACAATTTTTATCATTAGATTTGTATCTTTCTCTTCCTCATCAAGATTTGAACCCACTAATAAACTACCAATTATTACGATATTATTATCATGGAGTATTTTAATTGCTTTAATGATGTCTCTAAATTTAACTTTTTTCTGAATATTATTCAAAGATGTTTGATTAAAGGATTCTATACCAAGGAAAAACAACCAAAATCCCGCTTTAGACATTTTCTTAATTACATTAGGATTCTTTTCAATAACATCAATTCGACTTTGACAAATTAAATCTAATTTAATTCCTTCTTTAATTATAATATCACAAATCTCTTCTACTCTCTTCATGTTTGCAGTGAAATTATCATCCACTATCAATACATTCATACGCTTTTTTTGACTTGAAATAATTTTTAACTCCTGAATAACCCGTTCTGTGTTTTTAGTTCTATAAATTCCTCGATAAAATTGATGTATATTACAGAATGTGCATTTAAAAGGACAACCCCTTGATGTTTCAATCACATCTATAGGCATCTGAAAAATCTGAAAATAAGAATTACTATTTCTTAATTTTCTTGCTGGAAATGGTAATTTATTTAAATCCTTGATTAAAGGACGATCTTGGTTATTTATAATACTTCCATTGTTTTTATATGATATTCCTTTTATTTCTTCTAAATTTTTGTTTTTAATTATTTCCCGAAAGGTAATTTCTCCCTCTCCTCGGACGATAACATCTACGAATGGAAATTTTAAAATTTCAGAATGAACAAAACTGGGATGCCATCCTCCTAAAACTGTTGAATATCCATACTTTTTTGATTCTTTTGCGATTTTCAAAGCAAAATTAATTCCTATTGTGAAACAACATGAAATTCCGACTATATCTGGTCTAAATTCATTAATTTCTTTCATTATTTCCTTAAGATTTAAATTCCTGACTTTACCATCAATTATCTTCACTTTAACTAAATCTAAAATATTAGCAGCAATGTATTCTAAACCTAAAGCAGGGATAGTAAATTTATCTGTAATGCTTTTAGTAATAAAATTTGGATTTACTAAAGCTACTTTTTGGATTTTTTTATTAATTAATTTCATTTAATAGACCATTTTCTCAAATTGGAAGACAATTTTCATTCTATTAATTTTATAATTTTATATCTATTTCTTAATTAATATATCATTTAAATGATGAGGTTTTAATTTTAATGTCGAATTAACACTTATATTAGTTATTTATTTTAATTGAAATTTTGAATGATTTTTTGAAAGTATCTTTAATTTT
>JABXKB010000312.1 GCA_013375485.1 Promethearchaeota archaeon
CTTTTCTTTCTCAAATTCATGAACTTCTTTGCTGAAATCATTTAAGACAGTTACACCTGTAACATAAGTATTGATACCTAATTCTATAATCTCTTCTATTCCTTCGATGTTATTGCCACCTCCCCCTACTACTGCGACTTTACGGTTAAAAATTTCATCTGATCCATACTTCCACAATTTTGTTTTATGCCCAACTACAGATTTTAATCTACCTGCTAATAGTTCAGGTTTATTTAAATCAGTCTTCCCATACACACCAACCTTAACCCCGAAATATTCATAAAATTCACCTTCAATTGTTATATCCAAAGCTTTAGCTAGATTTGTTGATGTCGAAAATTTCCCCCCCTTATCTAAGGGTACATGCATAGTATATATCGAAATTTTCTGTTGTTTCAATTTGGGGAGTAATTTTGGATTAATATCTTGGAAAACTGAGGGTTTTCTTATGTCCCAAATCATTGGGTGATGGGTAACTAAGAGAATATTTTTTTGTTTTTTTTCTAATATTTTGTCTATAATAAGATTACTCGGAAAAACCGCAGTATATACAGAATTAATTTCTTTAGTGTTATCTACTAATAAACCCATATAACATTTTTTAAAATTATCACTAATATACTCATTAAAATCCATTTGAGACCAATCATCTTTACAACGATCAAGCTCGAAATCTCTATCAAGTTTTTTATATAAATCTTTAGCTTTCATTATAATTTCATTTAAATTTTTATGATTTTAAATTTTGTATAATATAGAATTAATATAAATTCAGATAAAAGTAATAGTCATGTTTATGAACAAAATTAGGACTGAAATAGAAGAAATAATAAACCGAGAGACTAAAGCTTGGGATACACAAGATGTTGATCTCTTAATGACTATATTTCATCACGATATGGTTTGGCCATGGCCGAAAACACCCCAATCTCACGATCCGATAGATTGGGTCTTAGAATGGGGTAGATATGATTATTCTCGCTGGAGAAATGGTTGGTTAAAACTTTTTAATACACATGATTTAGACCATAACGATAGAAAAATTAGAAAGATCGAAATTTCTAAAGAAGGTGATGGTGCATTTGCAGTTGTTGATATTGATACCCTTTGGATTGATAAGGAAGGTAATAAAAACCATTGGAAAGGGAGAGTATGTAAGATATATTCAAAAGTAGGGAATGAATGGAAAATAATAATGCAAACAGGAGTATTGGAATATTAATTTCTAATTTAAATTTATTTAGATTATTATTTGAACAATCCAAAAGACTTCAGTTATAATAAAACTTATTAGAAATAAGATATTTTAGACAATCATAACAAAAAAATTTAGTCTAACTAAATTTATCAATCTTTAGAAAACTTGCAAAAACTTTACCAAAAAGGTGATTAAACATCGCTCATAAGCGCCCGTGGCACTGCTATTCCAAATGGAGCCGTAGACCTTTTCAATATAAGAGAAGCTCGAATCGTAGACGGGAATATGCCCGTGGAGGGGCTCAAAGCAAGATAGTAAGATTTTGGGGTGGGAATAAAGAGGCTCCATGGGAGTCTTTTGATTTAACAGTGGGACTCAAAGTGAATTCCCAAATTCAAATCTCTTCTAATACTCTTGAAGCTATTAGAATAACTATCAATGGTGTTCTTCAAAGAAAACTAGGAAGACTGAATTATCGACTTCGAGTACGCCCAAAACCATTTCAAAAATATAGAGAGAACAGAATGTTGGCATTTGCTGGAGCAGATCGTGTACAATCTGGGATGAGAAATTCTTTTGGAAGATCCACAGGAGTTTGTGCCCGTGTCCGAGCAGGACAAATAGTAGTTGACGTAGGGTGTTATCTTAGAAATCTTCCTTTAGTGAGAGATCGCTTGAGGATTGCGTCTATGAAGATCTCAAGTTCTTGTCAAATTGTAATCTTGAAATATAAAACTCCAGAATTATTAAAAAAATCAGGATTACCATTATACGATGATAAGAAAAGGAGAGAAATCCCTATTTATGAATTAGAAATTGCTA
The DNA here is from genome assembly GCA_013375485.1 of Promethearchaeota archaeon. Classification (GTDB taxonomy): domain Archaea; phylum Asgardarchaeota; class Lokiarchaeia; order Sigyniarchaeales; family SOKP01; genus Loki-b32. Next base: position 2,021 of record JABXKB010000312.1, read on the forward strand.
CTACTTAAATTATAACTATTTTTAGATAATAATCTTAATTTTGGCTGTCAAAAATCAAATCTAGTTCCTTTAAGAACTAAATATAGAAAAGAGGGAAGAAAAGAATATATATAAGACTTTGATATAATAAAATTCTCATCGTCATTGAGAACGATTCTCTAAATTCTTCCTCATAAAACTTTTTAACAATAAAAGGTCCGATTATTAAAAATGTGCTAAAAGATATAATTAAAATTATAATACCTAAAGAAATTGAAAGGAAATTATCATTTTCTGAAAAAGCTAAATTTCCAGTAGCTAGTTGTATGATTAAACTTGTACCAAAAGTTATTGTCATCCATATAAAAATCACTATAAATGCTGTTTTATAGGAGATGTCCCACTCATTATTTTTAGCGATACTTCTGGCAATTAATGTACCTGTTATAATACTTATCACATAAAGAATCGGATAAAGAATAAGAGTTAAAATTCCCATTTTTTTTTCCCTCTAAATTCAGAATTTGATAGAGAATATTGGACTATGATACAAAGAATAATTTTTGTTTTTAAATCTATCTTTAAAATTTAAATCAAAAAAAAATAAAATTTTTCATTACCACTATTAGAAAGTGAACACACACATTACTATCATGTTAATTCTTTCATTTCTTCAATCATTAACTTTTCTTTAGGTTTTTTAAAGATATTCATTAAAAAAACACCCAAGATAATTATGATAATCGATAGAATTATCCCAATAGATATTGTGGCTCCTTCGACTATTATTAACTCAAAAACAACCGGTGCTGTTATATACAAAGAATTATACATCGGAACTAATCTTGAAGCATCAGCTCCTTTAGCAAATCCTATTTGAGTAAGTGTAAGGGCTAATAATCCCAGAAAAAAACTAATTACAAAAATAATACTAAGAACTTCTAATCGAAAAATTCCTGCAAAAGCTTCAATAAAATTACTGGAGCTCAATCCCATTCTCTTAAAAACATTATCCATCCCTCCAAATGTTCCTGCAACTGCTCCAAAAATGAAAGCAATTCCGACCTTTGTCTTCCACGAAAAACTAATTAATATTGTGAAAATTATACTAATGATTATCAAAAGGATGAAAAAGTTTTGATAATTTATACTTCCCGTTTCGGGGGGTTCTATGATATAGAGAAAACCAACCATTGTAGTTCCAATAACAATTAATATAGCTCCAATTAGCTCAGGAGTTTTAATTTCCTCATGTAAAATATAATGAGAATAAAGCATTAATAATATCAATCCTAATCCAAAAACACTAGAAAAAACAGTTGCTGGAGCAAATGTTGTTCCTAAAATTTGCCAAATTACTACAGTATTATTCAGTGTAAATCCAATAATATAGATTAAAGGTTTTTTCCCTTTTTCTTTAAGAGATTTCTTTCTAGAAAAAATTTCTATTCCATGCCTTTCCATAGCTTTTGCTAAATGAAGAACCATAGTGTTAAAAATTCCAAATAAAAGACCTAGAACAATTACTTCTGCCATAAAATATCACTAAGCATTATATTATTTATGATTTATTTGAAATACTTAAATAAGTCTGTTTTAATTATGTAATATAATAGAATGTAATCATCTAAAAATAAATATTTTTAAAACCCTTTGAAAACTAATCTTGAGAAACCTCGAACCTTTCTTTAATCCTAAGAGCATTTTAATAGTTGGTGTTTCAAGAAAAGCTTATACATTCAGCTACACCATTTTGAAAAACCTGTTGGAAATTTTTTATCGAGGGAAAGTATATATTTTAAACCCTAACGCAGATGAGATTTTGGGTATTAAATCCTATCATTCTTTAGATGAGTTACCTGAGATTCCAGAGTTAGCAGTAATAGTTTTAGGTAAAAAAATTGCTGTAATTTTTGAGAAATTGGCAAAGTTTGGAGTAAAAAATATTGCTATTGAATCAGAATTACGAATTGAAACCGAAGATCCTGTGTTAATAGAAGATTTATATAATATCAGTAAAAAGTATGGTGTTTCTTATATGGGACCCTCGATGTTAGGTGTTATTAATTTTAATAATAACTTTACAACCTCAATAATCCCTGTAAGACAGTATCTAATGCAAAAACATAGGAAGATAAAAGAAGGGATTAGTTTCATCGCACAATCAGGAGGATTAGCTGGAGCTATGGGTTGGTGGGCTCCGACTCAAGAGTTGCCCATTTCAAAAGTAATTCATCTAGGATATGGATTCGATGTTAATGATGCGGATGTTTTAGAATATTTTAAAGAAGATAAAACAACTAAAGTAATTTCACTTTTTTTAAGAGAAATTACAGATGATATCATTAATGCTGTAGAAACAATTGCTCCGATTAAACCTATATTATTTTTTTATGTAGGAAAAAATGATTTAAAAGAAAAAAAGTTAATTGAAGTCGGAGGAATCAGTGTTTTAAATTATATAGAACTATTTGATTTGGCTAAAATATTCTTATGGTGTTCAGAACCAAAAGGACCTAATCTAGGGATAATAGGACCTAGTTCTGGGGCAATTTATTTAATTGTTAAAGAAATGAGAAACCAAGGATTATCAATTGCAAAAGTAAGTAAAGAGCATAAAGATATTATCCTTGACAAAGTAGGAGGATCAACGTGTAAATTAGGTAATCCTGTTGATTATTGGCCCCCAGAGAGGTTTGTGGGAACCAAGATTTGCGAAATCTATAATACTTCTTCAAAAACGTTATTAAAAGATAACGCTGTTGATGGTTTAATATTAGCTTTAGAATTTTTCATCGAAATTGAATTTGATTTTAATATCTTTGATAAAATCAAAAAAGCATTTCCAAACAAGCCAATAATAACTATACTAATACAAGCAGAACATGAAGGTGCAAAAAGAGTTATAAAATCTGCTTCAGAATTAAAAATACCTACTTTTGAAAATGAGGTAGAACGAGCTGTTAGAGGATACAAATTATTATATGATTGGTATTCAAAAATAAAAAAGAAATAAAAATTAGCTTAAAAAAATATCTTTTAATTCTTCAGGTATTTCTGCTGATTCATCCATTAAAGAGAGAGCGTATACGGATTCTCCACAATTACATTGTTCCCCTTCAAATAAGTAAAATTTAAATTGATCTTTCCAGTTACAAATTTGGACATTGTTGATTTCTACAACATCACCGCATATACAAAAAATGGCCATTTTTTCAGAATAATTAGGTATAATGGTTGCGAAATCATTCGAAGCTTTGTTAAATTTAGAATTATTCAACATATCATTAATATCATCAGCTAATTTATCTTTAAGAGTAGGTACAAAATAATTGATAATGCCATCTTTACCTTTCATTTCTGTAAGTACAACAAAGTTTTTCTCCAATTTTTCCTCTTTCTTTTTCTCTGGGATTATAGGTTCTTGATATTGCATAAGTTGTTGGGGTAGTGGAAAGGGTTCAACTCCTTCGGGATATTCAAATGCAAAAAAATATTGCATTGTACCTCTTATATTCTTTTGATTTAATAATCTTAAATTTTCATAATCTCTGCTATAAAGTGTAAATTTAATCAATTGTAAGGGTACTTTTAGTTCTAAAAGTCTGGCTCTAACATTATCTAATGTTTCTCCAGTAAAATTTTTCAAAACCATAATATCTGCTCTATTTTCAGTATATATCTGATCTTTATTTTG
>JABXKB010000313.1 GCA_013375485.1 Promethearchaeota archaeon
GAATCCTTTATTCAATTTTAATTTATCTTTATTAAATCTCTATTCTATTATTCCTACAAAATATCAAGAAATTGGAAAAAAAAATCGCGATAATGGAGACTATATTTCAATAGATCGATATAAAAAAAATTTAATTTCAAATATCTATGATGTTTTCACAATTAAACAACCCGTTTTAACTATTAATGATTTATTTTATATATTAGAAGGAGCTGGACCTTACATTTATAAAGATTCTGATTTAAAAAAGACAAATTTAATGATAATCGGAGATAATGCGATTTCTGTTGACCTTATTACGCTAAACATGTTAAATATTGATATTAATGAGAGTGAATTATTCCAACAGGCACAAAATAATGATCTTGTTGTTCCTAAAATTTCAAATATCAAAATTTTAGGGGAAAAACTTGAAGATACAAGAATTAATGTTAAACTGTGTGTTTCAAAACTCGAAGATATTAAAGTAAAAAATGTTTCAATTAATTCTGGTAAATTTTGTTCGGGATGTTTTAAACAGGCTTACCATTTATTGAATATGATGAAGACATATATGGGTAAAGATTTAAAATATAATTTTTCCAATTCTTTTATGATTGGCGAAAATCCCCCTGAGCCAAAAAAAGCAGAAAATATTATTCTATTTGGAGATTGTGTAATAAATAGTACAAAAGATTACAATTTTAGAAAAAGAATTATTGAATATAAAAAAGATCTAATAGGAGATGCAAAAAGAAAAATCAAGAAAGGATCTAAATCTAAAAAGAACATAAAAATTAAGGAGAAACCAGTTAAGGAGAAACCTAATAAGAGTATATTAAACTTACCTGGGTGTCCCCCTGATATTTTTAACTGTTTAGAATTAATATTAAAATATTATCGGAAAAATAATGTTCCTAATTTAAACTTACTTACAAAAGTGAACAAATTTTGGATTAAGGGGGAATCTATCAATATGCTAAATATCTGGGAGGCGCTCTAGTGAATTGATAAATGAAGGATTCAAGAAAAACTGGTTAAAAATACTAAAATTTAATGAAAACAGAGAAATATTAGAGGACCCTGAAAAAATAAAGGAATATATACGAATTCCATTAAGTCCAATTACAATAAATGCCAATATTTTATATAATTTTTTTGAACTTTTTTATCCAAAATTTATAAATGACCAACAGAATATACTTGACATTGTAATATCTGAAGCGGAAAAAAAAAATAAAGTATTGGGTTTGTATTTATATAAAACTGAGAAAGCCGGGGTCCATCAAACCATAGAATCATTACCTGAAGGATTAATTCGATTTAAAAGTTGGGAAATTGAAAGATTAGATGATATTTTTAATAAAATCCAAAATGAAATATTGAAAGAAAAAGGAATTCGAATATCATCAATTCGGTTATTTAAGAAAGAAGCTATTGAATTGATTAATAAACATTGTGAGAGAATTGAGGAAATTTCTATTTATGATTTTTTAGAGCGATTTCTGGAATTGATTCAAAAATTATTTGAGCAAGACTTATTATTAATTTACCCCGAACCAATTGTCTTTGAATTTCTTAAAAGGGGGATAGAACTTTTAGGTAACATACAAATGAAAAACTGTGTTAAATTCCTTGAAGAAATCTTACCTGAATTCAATACATCTTTAGTAATAATTGGAAATAAAATAAAAATAGTAATTCTTCTACAAAAAATTGTTTTAAAATCTGGAAAATCAGAGTTAAGATTGAAAATCTTTACACCCGATGAATTAGAAATTAAAATCAATGATCTAAATATAACTGATAATTTATTGACAATTCAAAATAAATTAAAGACTATGGATGCATATTATTTAAATCAAAATGATATTATTTCATTTATATCAGAGTTCTTCGAGCTAGCAATTCCAATAAAAAAAGAAAACCTAAAATTTTTGCTTCAAAAAGTTCTATTTGGTTACCGTAGCTTTGAGAAACACTGGAATATGATTCCACGTCCTAAGATTTACAATACTTTAAGAAGATTTTTAATTAGACTTTTTGGGTTTAATATAAATCTTAGAAAACTTTCACACTGGGCAATACCCGATTTAATCTTTAATTATCTTGATTTTTATTTTGGTTTAAATTCTCGAATTTTATTTATTATTACAGATTTAAAGGATAACAAAAAATTAAAAATCTCTCGAGAACGACTTTCAAAGAATGCGTGTAAACATATATTTTTATTAGAATTTGAAGAGAGTACCTTGACAAAATTAAGAGCAATTAATAAAGAAGAACTCTTTTCAAGTGCTTATGATTCAATATATTCAATTAAAGGGAAATTAACTGAAAAATATGGTGCACTTTCAGCGGTTATTATTGTTGATAAATTTTTACTTGAAAATATAATTAAAAACTTTATTTTTGACCATATGAAATTTTCTTTTTTCCCTCGATTCAAAACGTTGAAGTTAATGAGGAATGAAAGATATTTGACGATTTTTCCAGAATTTCCATTCTATAAATTAATTAAGAAAAAGAAATCACTCTCAATTATGAAACTTCTCTTGCCCATTTTAATTGACAAACATGAGTTTTAATTAAATTTTATGAGACAATATACCCGAGTCGGAGACTCAATAGAAGATAAAATTATATTTTATTTTATAAAACCTTTAGCAACCAATAACTCTGCATTTAAAATTGCTCCACCTGCAGCGCCTCTTATTGTATTATGGCTTAATGATACGAATTTGTAATCAAAAATGTTATCTTCTCTAAGTCTACCTATTGTAACGGCCATTCCTTTATCGTTATCTCTATCCTTTTTTGGTTGAGGTCTATCAACATTTTCTAAATAAATTATCGGCTGATTAGGAGCAAAAGGTAAATCTAACTCTTGGGGTAAAGATTTAAAGGCTTTCCAAATATCAATGATTTCTTCTTTTAATGGTACTTTATCTTTAAATTTTACATGTACACTAGCAATATGGCCATCGGATACAGGAACTCTTGTACATGTTGCACTTATTTGGATATTTTTATAATTTTCAATTCCATTTTTTCCAATTTTTCCGAGAATTTTTAATGGTTCTTCTTCTGTTTTTTCTTCTTCTCCATTAATATATGGAACAATATTATCAATTATATCTAAAGAGGGAACTCCCGGATAACCCGCTCCAGAAACAGCTTGCAAAGTGGTAATGATTAATTTCTCAACTTTATAACCTGCTTGTTCTAAAGCATAAATTGGTGTAAGGTAACTCTGAAGTGAACAATTGGGTTTTACAACTATAAAACCTTTTGTAAAATCCTTATTTTTTTGTTGAATTGGTATAACATTTATATGTTCGTGATTAATTTCACCAATAACCATGGGTACATCAGAAGTCCAACGATGAGCTGAATTATTGCTTATGAGAGGAAAACCTTTTTTAGCATAGTTATATTCTAACTCTTTAATTTGTTCTTTTGTAGGCATATTAATAGCAGAAAAAACAAAGTTAAGATCCTTAGGTATTTTCTCAAAATCTTGAACATCTCTTACTGTTAAATCTTTAATTTTATTAGGAATTGAAATTGCCATTTGCCATTTTTCTTTAACAGCTTCTACATAAGATTTTCCGGCTGATCTCGGAGATGCTGCAACGTCTACAATTTCAAACCATGGATGATCTTGTAAAAGCTTAATATAATTTTGTCCAACGGTCCCTGTAGCACCAAGGATACCCACCTTAAATTTTTTCATTAGAAACCTTGTTAATATTAAATTTTTTTTAATTTTGAAAATTATATTTAATTTTTAGATTATAATCAATGTCCAATTAAAAGTTTTCTGGATGGACATTCTAAATTTGTTAAATTTTTATTTATTATAATCTTTAAGTAAATAGAAATCATGAACTTATTCGATAAACTATAGTATTATTAATTATTATTATTATATGATAGATATGCCGGGCCCGTTTGATGAGCTAGAAAAAGAAGCAGAAAACTTAGAAAAACAATCAAAAGAAGAGTTTTCTAAGAAGAGTTATGTTTTAGCAATTTCATTATTGGAGGAAGCAAAAGAAATTTATTCTAAATTAGGGTATCAAGGAAAAATTGATATGATTGAGAAGCGAATATCACAATTAAAAAATCTAGTTAAATTTGAGAAACAGGACACAATGGAAAAGACTAAAGGTGAAGTAGAGTTTCAAAAACGTGTTACCAAAGTTTTAGGAGAAAAGGAAAGATATGATAGTAAAAGACTTGAAGAACAGAAAGCTCTACCACCCAAAATAAAACAAAAATTAGAAAAGATCAACTTACTCATTGAGAAAGTAGAAAAAGAAGAAAAATTAGAGAAGTATCCTAGAGTATTAGGAAGGTATGAATATCTTCTAGAATTATATAAATCAATACCGAAAGATATAATTAATTTCTCGAAAGAAATTTATGAAATTGAGAAGAAATTAGTGGATATTCGTGGAAAAATATAATTCACTTTTTTCTCTCAATCTCAAAATAAAAAAAATATTTGATTATGTATGAAGAATCCTTTTGATAAATTTTATCATGTTCCAAGTTCAAATGAATTATTAGATATTGCTTTTAAAAGGAGTATGAAAAGTTCTGCTCAAGTTTCAAAAAATGCTCCAATACTAATTAAGGCAAAGAAAAAAGAATCTAAGCGTATTAAAGTAGCTATTGAAGAACTCATAAATAGAATTCTAAAAATTATAAAAATGGTTCCAATTATAGACGACCTTCCAGATTTTTACAAGGAACTGGCATCTCTATTGGTCAATATTGATGAATTGAAATTAACATTAGGCAAATTAAATGGAATTCTACCCGTTCTTAATAAAATTGAAAGAGAACATCTTTCCAAATTAAAGAGAATAGAAGCACCAAATGAAGGAGACCAGTTACGAAGAGCTGCTTTTGGAAGGATATCTTCTATTATAAATAAACAAAAAAATAACCTTGAATATTTAAATGAGATTAGAGGACGTTTGAGAGAAATTCCTGCAATTAATTATACAATGCCATGCGTTGTTGTTGCAGGTTATCCAAATGTAGGAAAAAGCAGTATTATAAAAAATATTTCTACAAATAAAAAGCTTGAAATTAAAGAATATCCATTTACAACTAAAAAATTGAATATGGGACATTTAGAAATTAAAAGAAAATTTGATTCAATTAAAATCCAGTGCTTAGATACTCCGGGTATTTTAGACCGCCCCATGATAAAGAGGAATAATATAGAATTACAAGCTATTTTAGCTTTAAGATTGATTTCGGATTTAATTCTCTTCATATTTGATCCAACTCCCGCTTCTGGATATAGCGTTCAATCTCAAATTGAATTATATAATGAAATAAAACATAATTTTTCTAAAGAACGGCAAATAGAAATTATTGTAGTATTTAATAAAATGGATTTAGCTAAAGATTCAGAAATTCAGTTTTTAAAAGAAAAATTAAATCTGATGGAAAATGAATTTTATTTAACAAATGCCCTTACAGGAGAGAATATAGGCAAATTAATAAACGATTTAAAAGAACGATATGAGGGGAATGAATAATATTCATTTTAGGATTGGATATTGGTGGTGCCAACACAAAAGCAGCTTTACTCAATTTCGAACATAATAAAATTATCGATACTTATTCATATATAGAATACTTTCCATTCTGGGAAAAAACTATTA